>JAGHTY010000059.1 GCA_018065125.1 Candidatus Minthousia equi | reverse complement strand
ATAATAATCAGCAAATAAAGAAAACACATATGAAGACATTTAGAATTGGTCGAGATAATCCAGCAGACAATAAATTGTCAGCAGCCAACCCTATCCTTGAGGCGGATCTTCCAAAGCAGGCGGTATTTCCTTTGTCTCAGCATATCGGTGCACCTGCCGTTCCATGTGTTGCCAAGGGTGATGTGGTAAAGGTTGGTACCAAGATTGCTGATGCAGGTGGTTTTGTTTCTGCTCCTATTTTCTCGTCCGTCTCTGGTAAGGTTAATAAGATTGACGCTATTGTTGATGCTAGTGGTTATCGCAAGCCAGCAATCTTTATTGATGTAGAAGGAGATGAGTGGGAAGAGACGATTGATCGTACCGATACATTGGTTAAGGAATGCGATTTGGATGCAAAGGCTATTGTTGAGAAAATCAAGAATGCTGGTATCGTTGGTATGGGTGGTGCTTGCTTCCCTTGCCATGTAAAATTGTCTCCTCCTCCAGGTAGCAAGCCAGAGTGCGTTATTGTGAATGCGGTAGAGTGTGAACCATATCTTACAGCCGACCATCAGTTGATGTTAGAGCATCCAGATGAGATTCTGGTTGGCGTTAAGTTGGTTATGAAGGCTGCAAATGTTACAAAGGGTTACATCGGTATTGAAAATAACAAGCCAGATGCTATCAAGTTGATGACCGAGAAGGCTGCACAGTATCCAGATATTGAGATTGTTCCTTTGAAGGTTAAGTATCCACAGGGTGGTGAAAAGCAGTTGATTGATGCTGTTATTCGTCGCCAGGTTCCTGCACCTCCTGCATTGCCAGTTAGTGTTGGTGCTATAATCCAGAATGTTGGTACTATGTATGCCATTTATCAGGCAGTACAGAAGAACAAGCCATTGTTCGAGCGTATTGTAACTGTTACTGGTAAGAGCTTGCAGAACCCAAGCAACTTCTTAGCTCGTATGGGTACTCCAATGAGTCAGTTAATTGATGCTTGTGGTGGTTTGCCTGAAGATACTGGCAAGGTTATTGGTGGTGGTCCTATGATGGGTAAGGCATTGATGAATACTGAGGTGCCTATCTGTAAAGGTTCATCTGGTGTCCTGATCATGAATGAGAAGGAAGCAAAGCGTGCTAATCCAGATCCTTGTATCCGTTGTGCCAAGTGTGTAAGTGCTTGTCCTATGGGCTTGGAACCATATTTGCTGGCTACTTGCTCTGCAAAGGCAGATTGGGACAGAGTAGAGAAGGAAGACATTACTTCATGTATTGAATGTGGTAGTTGTCAGTTTACATGTCCTTCACATCGTCCAATGCTGGATATGATCCGTTTGGGTAAGTCAACAGTTATGGGTATTATTCGTTCTCGTAACGCTAAATAATTAGGTAATTATGGCTAATAAATTAATAGTTTCACTTTCACCTCACGTACACAGTGGCGACAGCGTACAGAAAAACATGTACGGTGTAATCATTGCTTTGGTTCCTGCTTTGCTGGTATCATTTGCTGTGTTCGGATTGGGTGCTGCTATCGTTACTGCAACTTCGATAGCATCTTGCGTTCTCTTCGAGTGGGCAATTACCAAATATATCCTGAAGAGAGAAAAGTCAACCATTTGTGATGGATCTGCCATCCTTACCGGTTTGCTTTTAGCATTTAACTTGCCTTCAAACTTGCCATTGTGGATTATCATCATCGGTGCTTTGGTTGCCATTGGTGTTGGTAAGATGACATTTGGTGGTTTAGGCTGTAATCCATTTAACCCTGCATTGGTAGGTCGTATCTTCTTGCTGATTTCTTTCCCTGTTCAGATGACAACCTGGCCAGAGATTGGACAGCTAACTTCTTATACCGATGCTACAACAACTGCAACTCCTTTGGCATTGATGACACAGGCTATCAAGGGTGATACCTCTGCATTGAGTCAGATTCCAGATTCTTTGGATTTGTTCCTAGGTACTAATCCTGGTTGTATTGGTGAAATCAGTGTGGCAGCATTGCTGTTAGGTTTGGTTTATATGTTGTGGAAGAAGATCATTACATGGCACATTCCTGTATCAATCATTGCTACAGTGTTTGTTCTTACAGGCATTATGTTCTTAGCAAATCCAGAAAAATATGCAAACCCATTGACTCATTTGATGACTGGTGGTTTGATGCTGGGTGCCATCTTCATGGCAACAGACTATGTTACTTCACCAATGAATCATAAGGGCCAGTTGATCTATGGCGTTGCTATTGGTTTCCTTATCGTTGTGATTCGTTGTTTCGGTGCTTATCCAGAAGGTGTTTCATTCGCAATTTTCATTATGAATGCGTTTACTCCTCTGATTAACACTTATTGCAAACCAAAAAGATTCGGGGAGGTAGTAAAGAAATGAAAAAGCTAAAATCTACATTGCCTAATATGGCAATTGTGCTGACACTCATTTCTGTGATTGCCGGCGGTCTTCTGGCTTATGTAAATAAGGTAACAGAAGGTCCTATCAAGGAGATTAATGAAAAGACTTTGGCACAAGGTCTGGCTGAGGTGTTGAATGCTAATACTGCAAATGTAACTAAGCAGGATACCCTTCGTGATGAAAAAGGTGCTCTTACTGCTATTGTTTATACTACCGATGCTGGTACTGCTGTACTATCTAATGATGCCAATGGTTTTGGTGGCACATTAGGTGTTTTGGTTGGTTTCGATGAATCAGGTGTAATCAAGGGTTACAAGGTTATGGAAACTCACGAAACTCCAGGATTGGGTGTAAAGGCAGATTTCTGGTTCAAAGAAAATCAAGGCGACAAGAAATCAAAGATTGTTGGTTTGAATCCAGGTGAGCAAGAACTTTCTGTAACTAAGGATGATGGTCAGATTGATGCTATCACAGCTTCTACTATTACTTCTCGTGCTTTCCTTCGTGCAGTAAATGCTGCATATAAGGCATATAAGGGTAGCGAGAGCGATGCAGCATCTGGTGCTACCACTCAGGCAACCGAGAAGAAGTACTGTGGAAAGTGTGAGAAGGAAGGCGAAGCTCATGCGTGTGCTCATCATAAGAATGGTGAAGCATGTGCACATGGTGAATCTGATAAATGTTGTAAAGAATAAATTAAGGAGTATAGATTATGAGTAACTTTAAAGTTTTGATGAATGGTATCATCAAGGAGAATCCTACATTTGTACTTCTATTAGGTATGTGTCCTACTTTGGGTACCACATCAAGTGCGATTAATGGTATGTCAATGGGTTTGGCCACAACAGCTGTATTGATTTTCTCTAACCTTATCATTTCGCTGATTAAGAATTTGATACCTGATATGGTTCGTATCCCAAGTTTCATTGTGGTAATTGCATCTTTGGTAACTATCTTGCAGATGATGCTTCAGGCATTTGTTCCTTCAGTATATGCTTCATTGGGATTGTTTATTCCATTGATTGTTGTTAACTGTATTATCTTGGGACGTGCCGAAGCCTTTGCTGCCAAGAATGGTCCAGTTGCATCAGTTTGTGATGGTATAGGTATGGGTCTTGGTTTTACCTTAGGCTTGACCTTACTGGGTGCTACCCGTGAATTGTTAGGTACTGGTAAGATTTTCGATTTCGAAATTTTCCCAGAGAACTATGGTATGTTGGTATTTGTATTGGCTCCAGGTGCATTTATCGCATTGGGCTATCTCATTGCCATTGTGAATAAGATGAAAAAAGCATAACCCTTAAAATAGAAGTATTATGGCTTATATATTGATTTTTATCACGGCAATTTTCGTTAATAACGTTGTATTGTCTCAGTTCTTGGGTATTTGTCCATTCTTGGGTGTATCTAAGAAGGTTGATACTGCTATGGGTATGGGTGCTGCTGTTGCTTTTGTGCTGACTATTGCAACCATCGTGACATACCTTATTCAGATATATGTTTTACAAGAATTTAATCTAGTCTATTTGCAGACAATAGCCTTTATTCTGGTCATTGCTGCATTGGTACAGATGGTAGAGATTGTTTTGAAGAAGGTTTCTCCATCATTGTATCAGGCACTAGGTGTGTTCTTGCCATTGATTACAACAAACTGCTGTATCTTAGGTGTTGCCATTCAGGTTGCACAGGGTACATAT
>JAGHTY010000204.1 GCA_018065125.1 Candidatus Minthousia equi | reverse complement strand
ATAATACAATAAGAGCAGCAATTCTGCAAAATGCCGTATTTCATTTTCCTAACTAGGAAAAACGTTTTTCTATACTAGGAAAATCATTTTTCCTGGTATGGTATATTTTGCGTGCGTGATTATATATATAACATTAAGTTGTGAGTTTGATGTCGCTTCGCGACGGTTTGAGGGTAGCCTGCGGCTACGGTTTGATGTTGCTTTCGCAACAGTTTGATGCCTTCGGCAGTTTGATGGAACTTTAATCACAAATCTCTAATCATCAAAAACCTACGACTTGATTTTTTGTAACGTATGCTATTTCATATAGTTACAAACGAATTTTGAAATTTACCCCCTATCAGATTTGCATTCTGAGTGAAAACTGTCGTAACTTTGCAAACGCAAACACGAAAATCGCGATTTTGTGCTTGCAAAGTCCACAAGTTAAAGAGTCAACAAGTCTACAAGTTTCCTGTGACGACAGGATAAGCGCTTAAACTTGAAAAGCTGAAAGACTCCACAACTTGTAAACAAAGAGAGAAGTAACCTTAAAGCAATTATTAGACAAAGCATGGCACGAGTGTTTGAAGAGTTGGTGTTGGCTAAAATCGGTTCTTTTCCTTTGATGATCGGTTGGCGGTATTGATAACTGATGAAGGGTTCAGGCGGTAACTTAATGTTAGCATCACGCGTCTTGTGTCGTTGTAGCTCCAGTGCTGATAGGTTAGGTTGTTGCCATAACAGGTAAAGCGGTTTTTTCCTGTCTTTAGTACATCCTCGGCTTGCAGGCTCAGGTTCCAGTTGCTTATTTGGTGTGTTATGCCCAGATTTAGTTTTCCACTGTGTTTTTGTAGTGTGGTACCGATGTGTCCGGTGGAGTGGTAATGAGCCTCGGTCCAGAGCTGTGTCTGGGCTGTCAATGCCCAGGGCAGATGCACATCCACAAACCACACAGGGTGGTTAAACGATTTTTTGCTTTGGGGGTTCCCAAAGTCAAAGTCGATGTCTTGCAACAGCATACTTGTTGAGAATCGAGGTTTGAACTTTCCCCATGTCGGATTATAGAGAACGGTGGCTATTGCACTTTTTGCAACCGAAAGGTTCTGGTAGTTTAGTTTGTATTTGTTGCCGTCGAAGGTAATATAGCTGCCTATGAAATCCTTGATGTATTGCAGTTTCAGGTTGGCATAGATGTTCTTACTTCGTAACTGTAGGTTTGCGTTGTGCAGCAAGGCCTGTTTCAGATTGGGGTTCACACCCACAAAGATAATGTGCTGATTCAGGCGGGAATAACCATTTAGCTGGTTGTAGTTCGGACGTTTGGTTTGCATGTCGAACGATGCTGATATTCTTGTATTTCCCACCGATACAACCGCCTCGGCATTTGGAAGAATATAGTCCGAACTGTTTGTCTGAGTGGGTTCGTTTCCCCAGGCCTTTGCATCCACGTGTTCGTATCGCATTCCGGCTTGCAGCATAAGATTGCCGGTTTTTCGTTGCCATTGCGCGAACATTGCAAGTTGCTTTTCCTCGCGCGTTTGTTGCAACAGTTTGTCGGGTAGCAGACTATACCAGTATTCGTCTTCGCGCTGGGTATAGGAGTATTCGTTGCCAACCAGAATCTCGTGTTTTGCCACCGGAACCTTCACTTCCAGTCTTTGTTCGACCAGGGTATTCTTGGACGTGTTCACACGGCTGTGTTCTTTCCCAACTTTGCCAATGTATAAGAATTCCTCTTGGTGCGTCTTTAGCTTGTCGGTGTAGAACTCCAGGTCAAGGTTCACCTGCACCTTTCCCAAATGGCCTTTGTAGAAAAGGTTTGCATTGTGCATTGGCGAGTAGTCGAGCCACATTTCCTGTCCCGATGACATACCGTTATTGTTCACAGAACTCATTCCATTACCATTGCTAAACTGTATCTGCGACCAGTAGGCCACATCTTTCAGAATATCCATCATCTCGTATTTCATGCCCAGCAAATGATGCGTGTTTGGTTTGTAAACAAGCTGTGCATAAGGGGTCAGCGAATGTATCACGGGCGAGATAATCTTTTCCATGTCGGTGGCAAAATGTTCCTGATAGCTGTTCTGTTGCTGATAGGATATTCCGCCCGATAGTTGCCAGTGGTCATTGTTCCAAGCCACGCTCATGTTCTCGCGGTGCACCGATTTCTTGCCTTGCGAGGCTGTGGCCTGTGCTTCTGTGTTCCAGCCGTTCTGCGGCTCGGTGGTGTAGATTCTCACTACCGATTCCCTTTCTTCAAAAAGAATGTGGCTGATGCGTTCCGTGGTAACCGCATGGAGTTCACTGATGGTGTTCACCGGAATGTTGTTGATGAAGATATTGGGAACACGATTGTCGAGGGTGTAAAGTCTTCCTTCTTCCACTTTCAGTCCGGGCAACAGGGTGAGCAGGTCGATGACAGTTCCGCGGTGTTCGAGTGGCGTTCCAATTACTTGAATCAAGAAGCCATCGTTCAATTGTGCTGCAAGCTGGGAGTGGCGCACAATCACCTCATCGAGTTCGTAGGGTTGTGATGTCAGTAGCACATTGCCTACATCCCTGATTGGGGTTAGTTTTTCAATGCTGTGGTAGCCTATGCTCGTAATCCTCATCGTTGCCTCACTGGCATTCATGGGAATGGCAAAGAATCCATCCTCGTTGCTTATTCCACCAGTCGTGTAGGTCGAGTCGTTCGGGTTGCGCAGCATAATGGTGGCATAAGCCACAGGTTGCTTATTTTCGTCAATCAGCGTTCCGGAAAGAACGTTTTCTACCTTTTGTGTAGCTTCTACAAAAATGTTGTTCCTTTCAACCGTAATCTTCATGGGATAGAATCCCACCACTTCGCGCACGGCATCCAGTGCCTTTCGGTGGTTGATGTGAACTGTAACCTTGTATTGTTCTAGATTGTTGTGGATAAATTGGATCTTTGTTTCGGGGAAGTGCTTGTCGATTTCGCTCAGGGCGTAGGCCATCGATACGTTCTGAAAATCCAGTCGTATGCGTTGAGCCATGGCTTCCATGATCAATGAGAGAACAAACAAAACAATTCCCCAGCGTTTCATTCGGCAATGATTGTGTTATTGTCGGTGAGTTTAAGGTTCACTTTGTCGAAGTGGTTCAGCAGTTCCACAGCCTCTTGCAGCGACAGGCCCTTGTCAATTTGCACATGCAGGCGAATGTTGCGGCTTTTGCTGTTTCTGAATTCCACTTCCGCGTTGTAGTGAACAGCCAAATTCATGAGCACCGTTTTCAGCGTGGCATTATCGAACACAAACATCTCTTGTTCGCTAGTGCTTACCTGCTGAGTTTGCTCGGTTGGTGCTGGTTTTCCGTCTTCGCTCTGCTGTGTGGGTTTCGTTGGGGTGGCAGTGATGTGAACAATGGCAGCAATGGTCACTCCCACAAACAGCGCGGCACAAGCCGCTATGGCACGATAGCGCACATACCAGGGGGTGGTGTGTCTTGCGGCAAATTTATTCCATTCATGCTCCACGTCGATTTCGGTTTCTTGTTCGTGTGCAAACGCTTTTTTGGTTTCTGCTGCCATTTGGTAGAGTTCTTTTCCGTCGGGCTCTTGCAGCAAATCCTTCATGTCTTGTGGATTTATCATCTTTCCTTGTTGTTAGCGGTAAACTTGTTTCTCAGCATTCTCAGCGCCTTTACAATATGCTTGTTTACATAGGCCACGCTGCATTGCAGTTGCTCGGCTGTTTCCTTGTAGCTTTTTTCTTCGTCAAAGCACATTTGCAGCACCTGGCGTGTGTTTGGCGGCAAATCGTTGTCGATGTAGCGTTTTATTTCGCGTAGCCTGTCGTCTTCATGCTTGTTCAGTGTAAGCGAAACCTCGATGGGGTAGAGTTTTCTTAGTTTTTCATTGTAGGTTTTGCGGGCAATTTGTTTCACGCAGTAATTGTGCACGCTTTGTGCCAGATAGGCCTTTGCCGTTTCGGGCAGAATGTCTTTCCTGTGTTCCCAGGCAGAAGCAAACACTTCGTGCACGGCATCATGGCTGTCATCGGTATCGTGCAGCATGCTGAATGCCAGCTTGTAAAGCAGCGCGTAGTTGTTTTTGAACAAGCTGGCAAACTCATTTTTGTTCATTTTCAGTGTGCGTTCTGTGTATACATCAGTTCCAAAGTTCCCATTCACCGTTGATTTTCTCGATAGAGGAGATGCGTAAGTGTTCCACCTCACCTTTCCCACCGGCTTCTGAAACTCCCAAACTGAATTCATCGCTCATACGCTCGCCATCGAGGGTGTAGAATCGAACCATTTCGGGGTAACTGCTTAAGAACATGTTATAAAGTTCCACATAGGTTTTTCCTTTGTATTTTATGGCTCCCACGAACACAAAATGGGCATCGCGTTCGCTTCCACCAAAATCAAGTTGTTCTTTAGCCAACCATTCGGGTTCAACAACCAGTTCTTTCTGAATTTTAATCACAAGTTTTGTGCCGGTTTGGGCATCGATAAGCCTGGTGGTCGCAACATCCATGGGATCGTTTACTTCATTTACATCATCATTACTACAAGCTGTAAACACTAGCATTGCCATTGTTGTCAGAGTAAAGAATAGTTTTTTCATTGTTTTTGTTTTTTAGTGAATAGTAGTTTCTTTGTCTCAAACATTTTAAATGTTTTACTTCTACTACCAGCAAACTTGCCTTATCATTACGCTTTAAGACAATTTTTTTTGCAAAAGTAGTAATTTTTACAGGAAAGTTGCAAAAGCAACCCCCGAAAGTCGCTTTTGCAACTTTCGGGGGGCACGGCTTTTGAAATGCCACTGCCACCGAAACGCCTGGTGGTGGGCTAACCATTACCGTTAAGCTTGCCACAGCTTGTCATTCACCACGGAATTAAGGCCTTATTTCACAACCAATGGCAACACCTTGAGGTCAATGTCTCTTGAAGAGTTACCATAGAGAATCTGATACTTGCCAGGGAAAACTGCCAGGTCATCCACCTCTTCCTTGTAGTAAGAGAAGGCATCAGGGGTAAGGGTGAGCTTTACTGTTGCTGTCTTGCCGGCACCAATCTCCACGCGCTTGTAGGCCTTCAGACTCTTGATAGGAGCATCAGGATTGGTAAGGCTCTTAACATACACTTGTACCACTTCGGCACCATCCATCTTGCCAACATTTGAAACTGGGATGGTAATATCAACACTCTTACCAGCAGCAATGGCTTTCTTTGAGAGCTTAGCCTTGCCAAACTGGAACTGGGTGTAGCTCTGTCCGTAACCAAAGGCATAAAGAGGTGTTCCCTTGAAGTAACGGTAGGTGCGGTTATCCATGTTATAATCTAGGAAATCAGGCAACTGATCGGTGCTTTTGTAGAAGGTAACAGGAAGTTTGCCAGATGGATTGAAGTCGCCAAACAGCACATCAGCAATGGCAGTTCCACCTTCCTGACCACTGTACCAGCTTTGCAACAGAGCATCGTAGTAAGGTTCTACATCTGCCAGCGCCACGCAACTGCCCGAGCAGTTTACATACACTACAGGAAGACCGGTTTCGCTCAGTGCCTTCAGGCAGCGCTGCTGAACAGCAGGCAATTCGATGGTAGCACGCTCGTGACCTTCACCTTCCTGTGAAGAAGTGATACCACCTACATAGATTACTGCATCATATGCCTTTAACTGTTCTTTCAACTCATCGAACTCTGCCTTTCTGCGCTCGTAAACGTTCAGATTCAGACGAGAGTTGGTACCTGCAGATGCACTCTTGAAAAGGATTTCAATGTCGTAGGTCTTTCCCTTTTCTACATTCTTCAGTACCTGCTCACCACCACGGAAACGACGGAAGATGCCGCTGGCAGCCAGTTCCTTCTGCTGTTCCTCGGTAAGTTCCATACCTGGGGTAAAGGTGAATGAAAGAGGTTTTGGGAAGAACTCGCCAATGGTTTCGCCATTCACCTTGATAGAATAAGAGGTAGCGCTGATGTTGAAGCAAAGCTCTCCGGTGAAATCGGCAGTAATCTTACCTGTATAGCGTGCGGTAAAGTCGCTGGAAGGAACGCCCTCACCAAAGCCATAGCCGCCATCTGTCATGAAGTTGATAGCGGTAAGATTTTCGGTGCGTACTGGGGTGCCACTCCAATCTGTAGAGGCAAAATACTCGGCATATAAGCCTTCCTTGCCATTGGCATTGATGAGCTGCATCTTTGGGAACTGAATGTACTCGTTCTCAATTTCGCAACCCTTGATATAGTCGATCTGTGCATTTGGCATCTTGTCCTTTATACCCTGAAGGATGGTGATGCAGTGAGTTGGGGTACCGCTGTAGTTACCACGCATCATTTCTGCGTTATCTGCATTTGGTCCCACTACAGCAATGCGCTTCAGCTGCTTAGAAAGAGGTAATACATTATTCTTGTTTTTCAGCAGCACCTGTCCTTCGCGTGCCAGCAACAGGGCATGGTCGCGGTGTGCCTGGCAATCCACAACGCTGCCAGGAATGGTAGAGTAGGGGTTGATTTCATCGGGGTCGAACATACCCAGTTCGATACGTGCCTTGATGAGTCGGCGAAGCGAAACATTGATTTCTTCCTCGCTGATGGTGCCAAAGCGAAGTCCCTCGATCAGTGCCTGGTAGCTCTTTCCACATTCCAGGTCGGTACCATTACGCACAGCTTCCGAACTGGCAACGATGGCATTCTCGTGGGTGCCGTGTGCACCTTTGTTATAGAAGTCGTTGATGGCATCGCAGTCGCTCACTACCAAACCTTTGTATCCCCAGCGCTCGCGCAGAATCTGAATCAGCAATCTGCTTGAGTTACAGCAAGGATCACCTTGGTAGGCACTGTAGTCACACATTACTTCCTGCACGTTACCTTCGGTTACCAAGGTCTTGAAGGCAGGCAGATAAGTCTCCCACAAGTCACGACCAGAAGGTTCAGCGTTAAACTTATGGCGAAGAGGTTCTGGTCCGCTGTGCACGGCAAAATGCTTGGCGCAGGCATGTGTCTTGTAGTATCTTGAATCGTTTCCTTGCATACCCAGTACCACGTTCAAACCCATGCGAGAACTCAGGTATGGGTCTTCACCATAGGTTTCCTGTCCGCGTCCCCATCGTGGGTCACGGAAGATGTTTACGTTTGGTGCCCAGAAAGTTAGGTTTGGCAACCAAGATACATAAGGACCGATGTCTCCGGTACGTGGCAGTGAATTGTAGCGTCCACGGGCTTCGTCGGATACCATGGTGTAGGCCTTCAACTCGGCATCATCGTCAAAGGTAGATGCCAGCGCAATGCATTGTGGGAACACGGTAACATCGCTCACACCCATCAATCCGTGGCAAGCCTCGCCCCACCAGTTATAGGCAGGGATACCTAATCGCTCCACTTCGATAGAGCGGTTCATCATCATTCCTACTTTCTCTTCAGGAGTTAGTCGGCTCAAAAGGTCTTCTACTCGCTGGTCAACAGGTAAATTAGGGTTTTGGAATGGAAACTCATATTCAGGGCCTTCAACAGGCGCAAACGACATGAGCATGCCGCATGACAGTACTGCTGCGGCAATTTTCAGTTTCTTCATCATAGTTTTACTAGTATTGATTTGTTTTTTTGATTGCAAAGCTACATTACGCTTTAATACACCTTGTTGACAACTTGGTCAAAAAGGTTCTTAATGCTTTCGGCAGTTGCTGTTGCCCAGGAATTATCTTCGTTTAGTTCTGATGCCTTTTTCGTTTTCAGCAACTTGCCCTCAAGATCCAAAATCTTGTTTTCGTAGTACACCACAGCATCGTTGATGTAAAGTCGCTCTTCCTGTTTCACATCCTTGTTCATTTCACTGATGTACTCATCCGAGAGGCGATATGCAAATATTGGTTCTGCTTTTTCTTCAGCAAAAAGATACTCCTCGTAGTAGTTTCTGGCTGCGTAGTTGTAGCTCACGCGAGCAAATGTCAGAAGCCATCCCCATCCATTATCTCTGCTGTCGTCGTTACTGAAGAAAAGTTCTATCTTCTTTTCCTGTGGTCCTGATCCACCAAGCACTCTGTTTATAACAATGGTGCAACAGTTATTGGTTTCTTGCATTTCTTTCATCTCCTTGGTCCATTCCAGAACAGAGCTGTAGCGTTCACGTATGTTATTAATAGCCTCTTTTTGTTGCGCATTCTGTGCGCTAGCAGTGCAGCAAATGGCAAATGCCACTAATGAAAGGAATAGTTTCTTCATAATTTCTATAAGTTTCTTGGTTAGGATTTCTGTTTGCAAATATAGAATAAAAATCATAAAGTTGGTTTGGTAGCACGTAGAATTTCGCGTTTCCCATTCACCGGACCAGGCAGGCGTTCTACTATGTAACCTGCTGCCTGCAGCATTCTTCGCACCACACCCTTAGCACAATAGGTGGTGAGGATGCCACCTGCAGCAGTGTGCTCAAACAGTGTGTTGAAAAGGGTTTGGCTCCACATCTCGGGCTGTTTCTCGGGGGCAAAGGCATCAAAGTAAATCACGTCGAACAGTCCCTTGAAATCATACGTGGTGAAATCCACCTGCATCTTCTCTATAATGTAATAAGGAGAAATCTCTATAGGTTGGTTCCATGCACACTGATGCATGGCATAAAACGCCTCGCTCTGTTTGGGGCAGATAAGGGTGGGATAGTCCATTTGCTGCACCATCTCTAGGCTCAACGGATACAGTTCAAGGGTAGTGTAGTGAATGTGCTGCTGTTGCTCATTGGCATGCAGCAGGGTGAGGAAAGCATTCAGTCCGGTGCCGAATCCAATCTCCAGAACACGTGGTGCTGGGGCATTGCTGTGCTTTAGGCCCATCTCAATGAAGATGTGTCTCGACTCGGCCAGCGCACCCTTTACCGAGTGGTAGTGCTCATCCATCTGTGGCACGTAAATGGTACGGCTGCCATCTTGTGTTTGCTGTATTTGGCGTTCCATGCCGCAAAGATACGCAATTTTGGCAGATTACTTCTCGATGTGTCAGTTTAAAATCGTTTAAAAATTTGCGCAATGTTTAAAAACTGCGGTGTAATGCTTAATAAGGATTTCGTAAGTTTAAAAAGTACTGACAAAAGGTCATGCTGGTGTTTTATTTGCAGATTGAATAGTGAAGACTTTTTATGATAAACTTATGTTAAACGATTAATTATAGGAGGATTATATTATGCTACCTAACATTTATGCAACAAACAATCAGGGATTTTTCCCAACTATCTTCAACGAGTTTTTCAATGGCTCATGGATGATGCCAAAGTATCACGCTACCACTCCAGCCATCAATGTTTCAGAAACAGAGCAGGCATACAAGGTAGAGGTTGCTGCCCCAGGAATGACCAGAAACGATTTCAGCATTCAGGTTACCAACGAAGGCGACATGGTGATCTCTATGGAGAAAAAGGCCGAGGTAAAGGATGAGAACAAGGATAAGAAATATCTGCGTCGCGAGTTTAGCTACAGCAAGTTCGAGCAAAGGTTGTCTCTGCCCGAGAATGTAGAGAAGCAGAACATCTCTGCACAGATGACAGATGGCATTCTTACCATTGTTATCCCAAAGATGACCGAGGAACAGAAGGCAGAAGAAACAAAATTCATCGAGATAAAATAAAAACTCAATAAATTAATATAAGGTTAGTGTGTTTAAAAGAAAGAGGTGCTTCCCAGCGGGGAACACCTCTTTTGCCTTTTTAGAACTTGTGTATCTTGAATAGTGGCGTGTTCTGTAATGCCAGCGACTTGTTGTGTGCAAAGAATACCACACCATCTTCTGGTGCAAAGATCTTCGATTTCACCACACCCTCGTATGGATCAAGGATTTGTCCCAGAGGGGTTCCCTTCTTCACTTCGTCTCCAGCATCTTTCTTCTTGTAGAAGATACCTGCAGTAGGTGCATTTACCGATATCAGTTCGCTTTCATCCAGCAAAACCGAGTTGTAATCAGCGCAGTGTGCACGTATGCTTTTATCTATCAGTCCTATGCGCTGCATAAAGTGCAGAATGGTGTTGATGGTGCTGGTGCTTTCCTTACCCTCTACCTCGTTGTTTTGTCCTCCGTAGATTGAGAAGGCCTTTGTTTCCCAAATCTGCCAGTTGTAGTTCAGTAGCGTGGTATCAAAAGGCAGCGGTTTTCTGCGGCAGATATAAGGCATGCCAAACAGTTTTGCCGTGTCGATGTCTTCATATCCGGTTTCCAGCATTCTTACGTGTGGAATGAAATTACCTGGCATGTAGTAACTTGCCATCTGTATGCCATAGCTGTAATCCTTGATGGCCTCGAATAATCCTGCGGCAATGCGCTGTGTGGTTTCTCCCAAGTTGTAACCAGGGAACATACGGTTGATGTCGGTGCTGTCCATTGCCCAGAATCTTTTCTCCAGATTCATTGAAAATGGGTTGGCAGAGGGGATTATCAATATCTCGTGGTCGGGTATTAGCATACCCTTGTCTTCCAGTTCCTTCAGTTGCTTCACCAGCTGCGAGCAGATGTAAAGCTGCTGTATCTCATCGCCTCGCATGGATCCCACAATGGCAAGGCTTTTTTCACCTTCGCCAAACCTGTATCCCCTGATTCTGAACGTGTCACGATAGGGAGACTCCATGCTGAATAGTATTTCTTTCTTCATTTCCTTGCTTGTTTAAAGATTGTGGATTCTTGCCAGCAGTGAACCCTCGTAGCACACTGGATAGGCACGTATGGTAAATAGGTAGCCATGGGTAGGCGATAGTACGTCTTCTATTACTTCACCGGTTAAAGGACTGATAATCTGTCCTAGCAGCTGTCCCTTCTCTACAATCTGGTCGTTGTGTGTCTCGGTTGAGAAGATGCCCGAATGGGTAGCATTTACAAAACTCACCTCATCGGCAATAGATAGCAGTGGAGTGATGATTTTCTCTTTGTCTACAGACTGTTTCCACATTCCCATTTCATACATCAGGTTCAGCAATCCATTCACCATGTTCTTGCCATAGTAGTGGTTAATTCGCATACCCACACCCAGCTCTACCACCAATGTCTTTGTGCCGGTGCTGTTAAGAGAGTGTGCTAGTGTGCTTTCCAGTACGGTGGCAGCCTCGTGCACCCATACAAAGTTCACATTCAGGTGCTTGGCCCATGGCACAAGGGTGTCTGAGTCGTTAATGTTGATGCGCACCTGTGGCACTTCGCGCAGGAAGATGTTGCTGCTGTGAATGTCGATCACCATGTCGGCACCCTTCAGGTCTTCGATAATGGCATGTGCCGTCTGCTCCACCATTGAACCGTTAGGGTTTCCGGGAAAGATGCGATTCATGTCAATGTCGAAGTTTGGCACACCACGGGTGATCGAGTCGATACCCATAGGGTTCAGGGCAGGGTATACCTCAACCGTTCCGTCTAGTTGTTCCAGGTTGTCAAGGATGTTTCTTTGCAGTTTCCAGCAAATGAACTGTCCCTCTAGTTCATCGCCATGTGTACCGGTAACGATGCAGATTCGCTTCTTTCCGGTTCCGTGAGATATTACGTTTTTCTTAATCATAAACCGCTCGTCAATGGGTAGGGCGGTAGATACAATTGTCTTTATCATATTTCTTCTACTATTACGCGTACTTCGGTTTGCTCCACAGCCCTTGCGTTACGGAATATTCCGCGGTTCACAGGACAGTCGGCAGCATCGCGTCCGTGTGCTATTTTAATGTATCCCAAGTCGATAAGATGGTTGTTTGTTGGGTCTATTCCATGCCATGCACCATGGTCCCACACCTCGGTCCATGCATGTGTTTCGCCTTCGCCAGGCACAAATCCGTTCACGTATCTAATGGCTATTCCCTGCTCACGGCAAAGTGCTATCAGTATGTGTGCAAAGTCTTGGCACACACCTTTTTGCTGTTCAAATGCCTGCAATGCAGAGGTGCTGTTCTGTGTACTGCAAGGCTGGTATTCCATGTATTGGTGCAAGCGCTTGCTCAGTTCCAGAGCACGGTAAAGAGCACTTCCCTGCTGCGGAATGGCGTGTGCAAATTCCTGCATCCTGGCACTGCATGCCGTAAGGGCTGATGCCACCCTGAACATGCCGCTTGGCTGTGCTTCGGGCAGAATGTAGGGGTTTAGTCCCACCACGCCACTGCTCACATGGCACAATTCGGTATGAGCTTTCATAATGCTGCCATACTGCAAGGGGTTCCCAAAGCAGTCGGTGCTGTGTGTAACGCTCTCCAGCGGATGCAGGAACAGTTCGTGCTGGTAAAGTTTCTGGCAGGTAGATTGGCAAGGCAGGCACCTCAGAAGATAGAAGTGCCAATCTACTGCCTCGCTGAATTTAGTTATGCTCTGATAATTGAAAAGAAACTTTTTCATACTAAATTGCTACACCAGAACCAGTGTATTGATAAACTTCAGCAGCTTGCTTCGGTATTCTGGTGTCATTTCTGCATACTGTTCTGGTGTGAGCAGTTCATCCAACTGCTCCATCAGGTTCATGTCGAACATGCCTTTTTCCACCTTGCTGCACGCCTTCAGTGCGTCGAATGCCTCACGAATGCGGTAGTATTTGTAGTTGAATCGCACCTGAATGTCGACGTGTTCAATCAACTTTCCTGCCTTCATGAAGTTGCGCACGCGCTCGTTGTAGATACGTTCTTCGGCACTTCCCCAGAATGCAAGTAACCAGTCGGTTATGCTCTGCATAAAGGTAATGTTGTCGTTTTCCTTCTGCTTGTTGTCGTTCAGCATCACTAGGCTCATCTGTATGTAGCTAAGTGTCTCGCTCATGATGTTTTCACGCAGCAAGATAGCATTGTCGTTTGCTGCCTTCAGCCCAGAAAGAATAGAGCATGGATTCTTTTCGTCATACAGAAATCCCAGTCTGTAACTGCGGTCATCAGGGTAGGGGTTATCCACCTCCAGTTTTTTGTAATACTCGTGGTACTCCTCTGGTGCCCCATCAATCATCTTGTCGTAGTACCTGCGCAGCAAGTGCAGTTCCAGATACACACGCTCTGTGTATCTTCCCAGCCAGTACAATCTGTTTGCTGTATTGGCAGATATGGTAATATTCTTGGTCATATTTTTTTAAATTTAAAGTCAACGAGTCAACAAGTCAACGAGTCAACAAGTTATTTAATCTTTCTCCATCACCCATGTATCCTTAAATCCACCACCTTGTGATGAGTTCACCACAAACGAGTTAGGGTTACGCGAGAAGCGTGTCAATCCGCTCTTCCATACCTTTGTTTCCTTGCCACTGATGACAAAGGCACGCAGGTCGGCTTTGCGCTCTACCTTTTCTTTTCCTTCCAGAATCTCCAGATCCTTAAAGTCGATAACCTCCTGTGCTATCCATCTGCGAGGTTCCTTGATGATGAGGTCCTTCAGTTCTTCCAGTTTCTCTGGGGTAAGGTCGCGTCCAAATACCACGCCATAGCCACCAGCCTCGCTCACATCCTTGATTACCAGTTTCTGGATGTTGGCAAGGATATAGTCGTAATCCTCTTTATAATAAGGAAGATAGGTAGGAGCATTGTGCAGGATAGGTTCCTCGTTCAGGTAGTATTTCACCATCTTTGGCACAAAGTAATAGATACCCTTGTCATCTGCTACGCCATTTCCCAGAGCATTGATAATGGCTACGTTACCTTTCTTGTATGCTTGCATCAGGTTAGGCACACCCAGCAGTGATGAAGGTTCAAATACCATAGGGTCAAGGTATTCATCGCTCACACGTCGGTAGATGCTTCCTACTCGCTGCTTTTCGTGGTAAAGTCCCATGTAGTACACCATGTCGTTCTCTACCACCAAGTCGCCAGGGAAAGCCAGTGTTGCACCGGTTTTCTCTGCCAGGTACGAGTGTTCAAAAAAAGCCGAGTTGTAGCGTCCGGGGGTAAGAATTACGGCAATACCTCTGTCGTCGTTTACATATTCCATCATCTCGTGCAGCAGTGAGCTGTAGTTGCGGTTATCAGCCACGGAATTCTCTGCAAAGGTCTCGGGCGAAACCTTTCGGCAGATGTTGCGTGCAATCATTGGATAGCTGGCTCCCGATGGAATGCGCAGGTTATCCTCAAGAATGTACCATTGTCCATCCTTTGCCTGTACCAAGTCGATTCCCGAGATGTGCGAGTAAATCTTGTGTGTAGGTGTAATTCCTTCGCACTGAGGCATGTATCCTTTTGACGAATACACAAATTCCTCGGGTACCACTCCATCTCGGATAATGTTCTTCTCGTGGTAAATGTCGTATAGAAAGGCGTTCAGTGCATCCACACGCTGAATCAATCCTTTCTCTAGCTCGTCCCAGTCGGATTTTGTAATCACACGTGGAATCGAGTCGAAGGGGAAAAGCTGTTCGTTAAATACCCCATTTTTGTAAACACCAAAGCGCACTCCAAAACGCTCCATCCATTTGTTTACAGAATCTCTACTTTCAATTAACGCATTCATTTAGTTGTATTTTTGTATTTCTGTATTTGTAAGCGTGCTGTCAAAGCATCCCTGATTTTGCTGCAAAGATAATACAAAATGATTATCAATGCAAGAAAAATACAGAAATATGTTACAAAAATATTAAAAATACTTTCAAAATGAATCTTAGAAT
>JAGHTY010000177.1 GCA_018065125.1 Candidatus Minthousia equi | reverse complement strand
CTGAATGGTTTCATCATCATCCAGATCATCTATTTCAGGAAGCAATGGTTTTGTTGTTTCTTCCTCATCTGTTTGCTGTGCTGCACGACGCTGTTTCCACTTGTCGTCCTTATGGCGTAAAGGTTTTGAGAAAGAAGAGCGCTCGCTCTTGTCCAGTTGCTCACCCTCGGCACGGAACGACTTAAACTTACCTTCGAACATCTCATACTTGCGCAACTCGCACTCCAACGGACCATTGTACAATGGAATCTTCACACTTGGCTTAAGTCCAATATGAGCAAAACATTCCTCACGGTAACTCAAGATCCATGCCTCACCACCTTGGAACTCATGCTTCAGCTTGCTACCAATTAATTCATACAAACCGAGTAGGTCATCTACAGAGATGCGCTCACCATAAGGTGGATTGGTAATGATGACTGCTTTCTCGGCTGGTTGAGTGAATTCTGCAAAATCACGCACCTCAAGGGTGATATCCTTACTCAAGCCTGCTGCCTTCACATTATTTGTGGCAATCACATTTGCCTGCTGCTTAATGTCATAGCCATAGATATGATGGTCAAATTCACGTTCGTTGCTATCATCATTGAAGATTTCCTCGAACAGATCCTTATCAAAATCCTTCCATCTTTCAAAGGCAAATTCCTTGCGGAAAACACCAGGAGCAATGTTTCGTGCAATCAATGCTGCTTCAATAGGAATTGTTCCCGAACCACACATAGGATCAATCAAATCACACTGTCCCTTCCAACCACTCATCAGAATGATACCTGCTGCCAAAACCTCATTCAATGGTGCCTCAACAGCCTCCTGACGATATCCACGGCGATGCAATGATTCACCCGAGCTATCCAAACTCAAGGTACACTCATCCTCGGCAATGTGAATGTTGATATAGATATCTGGATTGCTAATCTTCACGTTTGGACGTTTTCCTGTTGTCTCACGGAACTTATCCACGATGGCATCCTTCACGCGATATGCCACATACTGCGAATGACGAAACTCATTTGAGAAAACCACGGCATCTACAGCAAAGCTGGTATCAGTATCCATTACCTCGCTCCAATCTATCTCCTTTACCTTTTCGTAAACCTCATCAGCATCCTTTGCCTTGAAGTTGCTAATAGGTTTCAGGATACGCACTGCAGTGCGCAATGCGAAATTGGCACGATACATCATGGCTTTGTCGCCTGTAAAGGCAACCATTCTTCGGCCAATCTCTATATTGTTGGCACCCAACTCTGTAAGTTCTTTTGCCAGCACTTCCTCCAAACCCTGAAATGTCTTGGCAATGAGTTGAAATTCTTTCATAATCTTTTATTTCGTTTTGAGTTTTGAGTTATGAGTTTTGAGCTTTTGATAATGAAAGCGATAACTCGTCGACTCGTAATTAATGGTCTGTTGTCTTAACTATTACAAACGGAGTGCGCTTGATTGTTTCCTGACGTAGTTCCTCACTATTTCTCAACACATAAAGCTTATCACTAGGGCGAATCTTCTCGGGTACCTTGAACGAAACACGAACGCCTTTCTTCACCACATCAACTGGTTTCAAATCTACTCGCGCCTCATCTACAGTCATGAACAATGCACCTGTTGTAGGACCAGTAATCAGCACCTTGTCGCCTACATGCAGTTCACATGCCTCAATCTGGAATTCAGCAACACCCAGTTTGCTGAAATACTTGATACCCTTTCCGCAATAAACTTTCTTTTCAGTGGCTTCGCTGCCATATCGCTCGCTCCACTCACCCAATTTCTGACCCAGATAATAACCATCCCAGAAACCACGATTAAACACTGTGCGCAGCTGCTCATCCCATGAAGTACTCAGTTCCTGACTCCATTTTCCATCAACAACTGCCTGGATGGCTTCGTTGTAGCACTTCACAACTGTGCTCACATATTCTGGTCCACGTGCACGGCCTTCAATCTTGAACACCCTTACACCTGCCTCCATCATTCTGTCGATGAAACCGATGGTCTTCAAATCCTTTGGACTCATGATGTACTTATTGTCCACCTCCAGTTCCATGTCACTTTCCTTGTCTTTCACGATATACTGACGACGGCAAAGCTGCATGCACTCACCACGGTTAGCACTACGCCCCAAGTTATCCAAACTGAGGTAGCACTTTCCGCTTACTGCCATGCACAAGGCACCATGACAGAACATCTCAATACGAATCAACTCGCCCTTAGGACCCTTTATCTGTTCTTTCTGAATGGCATCATAGATGGCCGACACCTGACTTAAGTTAAGTTCGCGTGCCAGCACTACTACATCGGCAAACTGAGCATAGAAACGCAACGCCTCAACATTGCTAATGTTTAGCTGCGTACTAAGATGAACCTCCTGCCCCACTTTGTTGCAGTAAGTCATAACCGCCACATCGCTGGCAATCACCGCACTGATACCCGCCTCCTTGGCAGCATCAATGATAGTGTGCATCAGTTCTATATCTTCGCCGTAAATGATGGTATTGACTGTGAGATAACTTTTCACCCCGTGGGCATTACAGGTTTCTGCCATATAACGCAAGTCGTTGATAGTAAAGGTACTGGCAGAGTGTGCTCGCATGTTCAGGTTCTCAATTCCGAAGTAAACAGAGTTAGCACCTGCATTTATTGCAGCAGCAAAACTTTCGGGTGAACCCACCGGAGCCATTATTTCAAATTCATCTCTTTTCATATCAAGGTACAAAGATACGCTTTTCTTTTCTCATTTTAAAATTAAAGTTGTATTTTTGCACGCTGAATATTATAAAGAGTTAAAAGACTTGGATGAAGTCAAAAGTCACAGAGACTCAATAACTATAAAGACGTGAAGATTGGAACGATAGATTTAGGCGAGCAACCCGTAGTTTTAGCCCCAATGGAGGATGTTACCGACATGGGATTCAGGTTAATGTGCAAGAAACTTGGCGCCAGCATGGTGTACTCCGAGTTTGTTGCTGCCGATGCCTTGATTCGTTCTGTAAACAAATCCATGCAAAAGCTCACCATCAGTCCCGACGAGCGCCCTGTTGCCATTCAGATTTACGGCAGGGATGTGGAAAGCATGAGACAGGCAGCCCAGATTGTAGAACAGGCTAAACCTGATGTCTTGGATTTGAATTTTGGTTGCCCCGTGAAACGAGTGGCAGGCAAGGGAGCAGGTGCAGGCATGCTGCAAAATGTACCCCTCATGCTGGACATCACACGTGCCGTAGTAGATGCCGTAAAAATTCCCGTAACGGTCAAAACACGTTTGGGCTGGGATGCTGACAGCAAGATAATAGTTGACCTTGCAGAGCAGTTACAGGATTGTGGAATACAAGCACTTACCATTCATGGAAGAACACGTGCGCAGATGTATACTGGCGAAGCCGACTGGACACTCATAGGCGCCGTAAAGAACAATCCACGCATGCACATTCCTATCATCGGAAATGGTGATATCACCACCCCACAACGTGCAAAAGAATGTTTTGATCGCTATGGTGTAGATGCCGTAATGGTGGGTCGTGCCAGCTTTGGTCGCCCTTGGATTTTCAAGGAAATCCGTCATTACCTTGACACCGGAGAATTACTGGATAGCAATGCGCTGAGTATAGAATGGAAAATGGATATTCTTCGCCAGCAGGTACTGCAAAGCGTAGAACGCATTGATGAATATCGTGGCATTCTGCACATTCGTCGCCATCTGGCAGCCACTCCCCTTTTCAAGGGTATTCCTAATTTCCGCGAAACACGCATCCGAATGCTGCGTGCCGAAACAGTTTCCGAACTGTTTGAAATTATGCGCCAAATAGAGCAAATGCTTACTGAAATACAAAACAACTAAAACACAAAAAACATCATGTTAGGAACAATTGTTAATACCAGTACCATACTTATCGGTGGCACGTTCGGTGCCTTAGTACGCTCGGGAATTGGCGAGAAATACCGCCAAGTGCTGTTTAACGGATTAGGACTCTGCTGTATTGTGTTGGGGTGCAATGCCTCATTACCTAATATGGCAAAGAGCGATTTCCCCGTGCTTTTCATACTAAGCATCGCCATTGGCGGACTCATCGGCACTAAGCTCGACCTGGCGGGAAGAATCGACCGTGCATCTGAAAAAAGAAAAGGCAACCTCAACGGTCTAGCTACCGGTTGCCTGCTATATTGCATTGGCACATTCTCAATTGTTGGCCCTGTGCTCTCGGCACTATCCCCTACACAAGGATGGGCCATTAGCGAAACCGCCAACACTTATCTATACACCAATGCCACGCTCGACCTGGTTACATCAGCCGTTCTGGCAGCATCTTATGGATGGATTATGCTTCTGGCAGCACCTATCTTGTTCTGCTGGCAAGGTATGTTCTACCTCATTGCCATCAACTTTGGAGCTGCCATGCCCGAACCCATGCGTGTGGAACTGAGCATTGTGGGAGGTGTACTTATTGTAAGTTCCGGATTATCGATTCTTGGCATAAAGGATTGTAAAACCATGAACCTATTACCATCATTGCTTGTGCCGGTGATATTCTATGCCATCAAAAGTTTAATCTAAACTCCTTTATCTTTTGGCGTTTTTCGCTTATCTTTGCACGCGAAATAAAATAAGGTTGTATGAAATCAAAGAAACTATTGATAGAAACCTATGGCTGCCAGATGAATGTAGCCGACAGCGAGGTAATTGCCAGCATCATGAAGATGCAGGACTATGACACATGCGACACCATTGAAGAAGCCGATGCCGTTCTGCTTAACACTTGTTCTATTCGTGATAATGCCGAGCAGAAGATTTACCACCGTCTGGAGTTTTTCCAGAGTCTGAAAAAGAAAAAGCACCTTATTGTAGGTGTGGTGGGTTGCATGGCCGAGCGTGTAAAGGAAGAACTGATTGAAAAGCATGGAGTTGACATTGTGGCTGGTCCTGATTCTTACCTCACCCTTCCCGAACTTTTTGCACAGGTAGAGGCAGGAGAAAAAGCCATCAATGTTGAGCTGAGTACTACCGAAACCTATCGTGATATTATCCCCGAGCGTGTTTGCGGAAACCATATCTCTGGTTTTGTAAGCATCATGCGCGGTTGTAACAATTTCTGCCATTACTGCATTGTGCCTTATACCCGCGGACGTGAACGTAGTCGCGATGTAGAGAGCATTAAGAACGAGGTAATCGACTTGCAGAACCGTGGTTATAAAGAGGTTACACTACTCGGACAGAATGTAAACAGCTATCATTTTGAGGATATCGATTTCCCACAGTTGCTGCGCATCGTGGCACAGACCGTTCCAAACATGCGCATTCGTTTCTCTACCTCTCACCCAAAGGATATGAGCGATGAAACCTTGCGTGTTATTGCCGAGGAACCAAACGTATGCAAGCACATCCACCTGCCAGTGCAAAGCGGTAGTACCCGCATTTTGCAACTCATGAACCGCAAATATACCCGTGAATGGTACTTAGAGCGTGTAGCTGCCATTCGCCGCATCATTCCTGACTGCGGTTTAAGCACCGATCTTTTCTCGGGTTATTGTTCAGAAACAGAAGAAGATCATCAGATGAGTCTTTCACTGATGCGCGAGTGCGCCTACGACAGTGCCTTCATGTTCAAATACAGCGAGCGTCCTGGTACTTATGCCTCTAAGCATCTGCCAGACGACATTGCCGAAGAGGTAAAGGTTCGTCGCCTGAACGAACTCATTGCATTGCAGAACGAACTAAGTGCCGAGAGCAATCAGCGCTGTGTAGGTCGTGAATACGAAATTCTTGTTGAGGGCTTCAGCAAACGCAGTCGCGAACAGCTTTATGGTCGCACCGAACAGAATAAAGTAGTAGTATTCGATAAGGGCAATGTTCACATTGGTGAATATGTGCGTGTAAAAATTACCGAATCATCTTCTGCCACACTTAAAGGAATATTGGTGTAGAGTTGTCGCCTTCGGCTCCGGTTTAAGGAGTTTAAAGTGTTTAAGGGGTTTTCGTAGTGAAGCGTATCGTTATCGTACGAGCGTAGCGAGTGACTGTTGTCTGTAGTCCGTTGTCCGTTGTCTAATAGAATCCCTAATCATTAACCAACTTTAGACTCATTCTTTCTCTCTGCAGATCCACCTCCAGCACACGCACCAGCACCTGCTGATGCAGAGAGACAATCTGTGTTGGGTCTTTCACAAAGTGGTCACTCATCTGCGAGATATGTACCAGTCCCTTGGTGTGTACACCTACATCAACAAAGCAGCCAAAATTAGTGATGTTGCTCACTATACCTGGCAACACCATTCCTGGCCGAACATCCTTCAGTTCATGAACATTATCATCAAAAGCAAAGGCTTTCAGTGGTTCACGAGGGTCACGACCCGGTTTCTCCAACTCCTTCATGATGTCCTGCAATGTGGGTAAACCCACCTGTTCGGTAACATAGTTCTCTATCTTTATCTGCTGTCGCAATTCCGCCTTTTCCACCAGCTGCTTCACCGTGCATTTCAGGTCCTTCGCCATTTTCTCTACAATAGCGTAGCTTTCTGGATGCACCGCCGAGTTGTCCAAAGGTTGCTCCGAACCACTGATACGCAAGAATCCTGCACTCTGCTCAAACGCCTTGGCACCCATGCGAGGCACCTTCAGCAACTGCTTGCGATTCTGGAAAGCGCCATTCTCCTCTCTGTAATCCACAATGTTCTGCGCCAGCAAAGGTCCCAGACCACTCACATAGTTCAGCAAATGCTTGCTGGCAGTATTCACGTTCACCCCCACTCGGTTCACACAGTTTTCCACCGTTTGATCCAGAGATTTCTTCAGGGCAGATTGGTTAACATCTTTCTGATACTGACCCACTCCCACCGATGAAGGATCAATCTTCACCAACTCTGCCAATGGGTCCATCAGTCGCCTGCCAATCGATACGGCACCACGCACGGTTACATCATAGTCGGGGAACTCCTCGCGTGCCACTTTCGATGCCGAATAGATAGATGCGCCATCCTCGCTCACCACATATATTTCAATATTCTTGTTACCCAGCAAGCCGCGCACCCAGTCTTCTGTTTCACGACCTGCCGTGCCGTTTCCTATTGAAATCGCCTCGATGTGGTATTGCTTCACCAACGACAGCAACTTGCTTGCTGCCTTTGCACTCTCGTTCTTAGGTGGATGTGGATAGATTGCCTCATTATGCAGCAGCTTTCCTTCACTGTCAAGGCACACCACCTTGCAACCCGTACGGAAACCAGGGTCAATACCCAGCACACGCTTCTGTCCTAAAGGCGATGCCATGAGCAACTGCTCCAGATTCTTCTGGAAAATGGCGATTGCCTCTTCATCAGCACGCGCCTTGGCTTCTGCCATGAATTCGGTTTCAATGCTAGGTGCCAGCAGGCGCTTGTATGAATCCTTCACGGCCTCTTGCACATAACCTGCTGCCTGATTGTTTCCTTTTATATATATGCGGTTCAGTTTCTCCACACACACATCAGCATCCACATTCATCGAAATCTTCAGGATGCCCTCGGCCTCGCCACGACGCATGGCAAGCATACGATGCGAGGCACAGCGCTGCAGTGGTTCCTCAAACTTAAAGTAGTCTCGGTATTTCTGTCCTTCCTCTTCCTTTCCCTTCACCACTTTCGATGCAATGACTGCCTGCCTGCGAAAAACGCCACGAACCGTATTTCTGGCACGTTCGTTTTCGCTCACCCTTTCGGCTATGATATCCACGGCACCCTTCAGTGCCTCGTCTATGCTTGCTACACCTTTCTGTGCATTCACAAAACCCTGTGCCTTGCGCTCCACACTACCCGGAACCTGCAGCATCAGATAGTTTGCCAGGGGTTCCAGGCCTTTCTCACGTGCCACTTCGGCACGGGTATGACGTTTGGGTTTGTAGGGCAGATAAATGTCTTCCAGTTCTGTCATCACCCAGCAGTCTGCAATACGTGCCTGCAACTCGGGAGTAAGTTTTCCCTGCCCCTCAATCGTAGAAAGAATCGTTGTCTTACGTTTCTCTATCTCCAACAAACGCTCGCGCACATCACTAATGGCAGCCACCTTTACCTCATCCAGTCCTCCCGTAGCCTCTTTTCTGTATCGGCTAATGAAAGGAATGGTGCATCCGCTTTCCAACAGATTCACGGTATTCTCCACAAAGCGTGCCTGAACACCTGTTTCCCTGCTTATAATGTTTATTTTCGTATCCACTTTATTAACCCTTTACCTCCCCTTTAACCCTAAGCTTTATCTCTCCGGCATTAGTAAAAACTGTTAGGGTTTTAAAGAATCTTCCAGGATAACCCTTTGCATGATAGGTTGCCTTGATTACCCCTGTCTTGCCTGGCGCAACAGGTTCTTCACTCCACTGGGCTGCAGTGCAACCACAGCTTGAATTAATGTGATGAATAACAACCGGAGCATCGCCCGTATTGGTGAACACAAACTCATAGGTCACATCGCCATCCGACTCAGAAATGGTACCAAAATCATGAATTTCTTCCTTGAACTTGATAACAGGACCGGCAAAAGCCATCACGCCAAACAGGCAAACCACCAGGGCTAAAACTATCTTTTTCATATCACTAATCATTTGTTCATTTCAATAATAGCATTCACTAATGCTGCAACCTCATCTGCCTTATCGGTTTCTGCCTGGAAATCCACCCTAACAATAGGGTTGGAAATGCTTTTTATGTTGATATTTACTATGCCATTTTTAACCGCGCAGCCAATAATATCAGCAAAACCAACTTCAATTCCGTTTATCACCAACATCCTGGCACCAGAAAAAGCAAGAACAAAATTAGAGTTTTCACTATCTACTATCTCTTTTTCGGCATGACCATATTGTGTAATGTATCTATCTTTCTGGAAAGAATAATTATCGTGCGAGAACTGCACCTTTTGCTGATGCTTTTCAGACGCAAGCATAGATTTTGCCGAATCTATCACCTGATTATAGGCTTTTATCCCTTTGCCAACATAATAGGCATAGAAGAACGTTGCGGCACTTGCACAAATAAAGGCAATAGCAGCTGCATTACCCGTGCTGAAATTGCGAGAAACAAACTGCGAGAAGATATCATCATCATAGTGCTTTGCAGTCAAGGCATATACCACATAATAAACAACAACTGTAGTCAACACAAAAAGGATTACAAGAAAAAGAACTGGCATTTCCTTCTTCTTCTCAGCTGCTATCTTTTCAGTTGGCATTTGTTTTAATTCATCCAAGTTCATATTCCATGTTTTGTTTCAGTACATTGCAAATATAGGAATATTTATTGTTTCTCGGAAAAATATTACTGATAAGATGAAGATAAAACAACAAAAAACCTCTTAACCTTAACGATTCATAACTTAAGTCGTTCCTTAAACAAAAGAACATTCGACTTTGACACAGGAAATAATTTTTCGCAACTGAACAACTCTATCTTATAACCCGCAGCATTTCCTGTAACGTGCGTTATGAAGTTTATATTAACCAGAAAGGCACGATGAATGTGAACAATAAACTTGTAGTTTTCCAAGGCATTTTCTATTTCTTTTAGCGAACTGCGAAGGCGTTTCTGACACAACTCCGAATCCTTGAAAAATACAATGTTCAAGTAGTTTGCCACAGATTCCACATAGAGAATATCACGAGGATTTAGGGTTAGAGTTTCACGTGTGTCACCATGAAGTAAAACCTCTTCTTCCGATTCTTCTTCGGATGATGCTATCACAGTATTCTTTTGGTTTTCTTCCAGCATCCTATTTATCTGCAGCAATTCATGCAATACGTATCGCATCTGGCGCGCTTCGCTTATTGCAATCATTGCAACTGCCATGATAAATGATGCTACAACGCATGAGGAACGCGACATCAATATCCACTCCAAAGTAAAATTTCCATTGCCGTCGTGCCATGCAAAGTCAATATGTTCCATACCGTGCATCATTATTACATTGGCTAGTGTAAGGAACACCATCATAACTGGTATACATACGCTTCCGCAGAGTACAAAGTGGCATAATCTTTTCTCAAACGAATCAGAATAAGAGAAAGGTCTTCGAAAAATGAATGTTGTCACGCTTTCAGCAATAGCATACACAAGTAACAGCACAAACGTATGTACTATCGCAACTACGATAAGTGAATCCGTAATCTTGTATTCTCCAAAGAATGCAGGACGCAGAAAAAGCAGGATGGCAATGTATGATAATGCCACAATGCCATAGTCCTTGACGAGTTGAAATGGGATTTTCTTCATGCTTCTGTTTTTTATTTGATATGCAAAGTTATCAAATATTCATGAAAACACACGCAAAGCATTCTCAAGCAGCACTTGCTGGGATATATGGAAAGGTTCTGGGATATATGGAAATTTTCTGTTTATCCCATTTTCTATGTGTATATACCATTATTTTTGAGGACTGACAAAAGCCACGTACTTTTGCATCGTGAACGACTGCCACAGACGGGTTGTGACAGGGTTCCCTTGTCTAACAAATTCAAATAAACTTATGTATCAAAATCCTTTTTCTATTATCATTTGCATCATGCTTGATTTACTAATCTGGCTTTTTCCTTGCAATACGTTTGCTCAGTCTTCAACAAAAGATTACATCAAACAAGACGTGTTCTACATCGGACTTGAAAATGGTTGCATTTTACAACCAGACACCATTGTAAAGCAAGGTCTGCTCTCTGACGGAACACGCTTCTTTATTTATCCTATTTCGAATCAAAAAAACGAATCAATGACGATTCATCGCGCAGAAAAAGAGAATGGCGAACGTGCTCTGATTGTAGCAGGTAAAGTAAATATTGCCCTGATGATAGATAGCCTTGAAGCTTTAGTGAAAACTCCCGAACGCATTTTCAGTGTGCCACTATATACAGATGCAAACATACTTTGTCCAAACAAGACAAACCTATATGGAAGAATCGACCTCCGCTATCAGCTCAAGCCGTATATGACCTCAGAATTACGCCAGGCGGGATTCTCGCTTCAGCACTCAGCGCTTGTGAATCTTGTTGCCACACATATCAACAACAGCTTCATCAAACTTAAAGTGGAGGGGAAAATGCCATCTGGCGTGAATGATGTGCATTGCTTGAACACTGCATTTCTTTCTGGCAATGACATAGAGAATCTTTGTATTTACGTAGAAACAAAGCCTGGTTTGAGACATGAAGCAATAAAGGCTGTGAAGGAATGTCTGAAGCAGATTGCACAAGAGGGTATTTCTGAAACACTCCTGAATCACGCCAAGCAAATATACCTTGAGCAGTATAATAACCTTAACAGGATTATGACATACGATGAAAACATAGAATGCTTAATGCAACATACGCATATTAAACGCATTGCAGATGCTTATATGTTAGGAAATCCTTTGTGTGAATCGGAAGAAGAAAGCAAAAAACTTATCAACAATGTGGTAACAGTTAACTCGGAATTCATCACAGAAGTACTTAGAAAAACCATAGAAGAATGAAACATTTTATCATTACAACAATTACATTGCTGATGATAGCAGGAAACATTTATGGCCAACACGACAGCATAAAGTACGATGTGAACCTAAAGGAAATTGTAGTAAAAAGCATGTTACCAAGAACAAAAGTGAAACCAAACTCTATCGAGACACGCATAGTGGGTTCTATTCTTGAACATGCAGGTTCGGCTGAAGATGTGCTGGCAAAAATTCCTGGCATGATTCGTCAGGGCAATACGCTGGAGGTTATTGGCCGTGGTGAACCAATCTATTATATCAATAACCGTCGTGTACATGATGCTGAAGAACTGAAACGAATCAATTCCGAGCAAATTAAAAGCATAGATGTTATCAACAATCCTGGTTCGGAATATGATTCCAATGTTAGTGCTGTAGTTAAAATCAAGACCATTCGTAAACAAGGCGAAGGCATCAGCGTGGATTTGAAAAGCCAGATAAGGCAGACACTGATAACCGGGAAAACAGATCCTGGCACAAGCATCGACTTGAACTATCGACACAAGAACTGGGACGTCTTTGGAGGTACGAGCCTATGGACATATCATTACACACAGGAAAATGTGATTGGTGGAGGCACATACACAAAAGCACTTACCCATGAACAAACGGGGATAGTTAATAATCAGCAACACAGCCTTGGCTTGCAATATAAGCTAGGAGCGAACTGGCAGGTCAACGAAAATCATTCAGTGGGAATTATGGCACAATTATACCACCATCCTTATGTTAAGGGAGTAACACTTACCAACGAGGAGGTGAAAAGAAATAGTGAGTATGAAGATCATGTCATAGCAGATGATTGTTTTGAAGTTCTTCGTCATCGTGGCATTTCAACTAATGTTTATTACAGTGGCATGATTGGCAAGTGGAACATCGACTGGAACTGTGACCTCGCCAAGCAAACGCATCATGAAAAAAACAACATCTACGAACAAGGCCATAGTCATGATAACCATCTCTACACAGAAGGGTGCCGTCAGAATGAAGTGTATGCCACCAAGTTTGTATTAGCACACCCACTAGGCAAAGGACTGCTAAAGTTAGGAACAGAAGATTTTTATGTTATCAGCAAGAATAAATATAGCACACATTCAAATCTGCTGCCTAATGCAAACTCAAAAGTACGCGAACTTACACTTGCTGCCTTTGCAGAATATTCTCTTTCCGTACCAATGCTGGGACAGTTGGTGGCAGGTCTTAGGTACGAGCATCTCTCGATGAACTACGATGACTTGCTGGATGTGACAAAAAACCAGCAGCGCAAATTAGATAACCTTTTCCCTTCCATAACATGGAACCGTGCTTTTGGCTCTTGGTCTTTGAACCTCAACTATGCTGTGCGTACACGTCGCCCTACCTATTGGCAGATGCGTAACGCCATGGAATATCATAGTCGCTATATCTACGAAGCTGGTAATCCGCAATTACGAAATACCATTAATCAAACATTATCATTGACTGGTAATTACAAGTGGCTTGTACTCGGGATCGACTATCTGCATGCAGCACACAAGATACAGGAATGGGCAGAGCCTTACAACAATGAAGGTACCGTGGTATTACGCATGCAAAACCTTGCCAAACCTGTGCAAAGTTACTCAATCTATACTATTGTACACCCCACCTGGGGGTGTTGGTCGCCCAATTATACAATAGGCATCACACAACAGTTCCTGACACTTGATCTGGCAGATGACCGTGAGTCATCAGGCATCAGAACAACCTCGTTTAATCACCCGATGTTTCTGTTCTATGCCAATAATGCATTCCGTATTCCAAGCGGTCAAAGTCAGCCATGGCAACTGGAACTCAACTTGCAGTACCGTAGTCGCATGAACCATGACAATGGTGAGATGAGACGCTGTATATGGTCGCTTGATGCCGCTGTGCAGAAATCATTCCTTGCAGGAAACCTAACCTTTCGCCTTTCGGCCAACGACTTGCTTCGTCACATGCAAGAAGATGCCTTTGTTGATTATGGCAATTATCTTGTTTACCAGTTTAGAGATCTCAAGAATCAGGCTTTGGAGTTTTCTGTGCACTATAGATTCAATGCAACAAAAAGCAAGTACCGCGGAGCTGGAGCCGGACAAGATGCCAAAAGCAGAATAAAATAATTCACAGCGAACTTTACATTTCGTTAAGGAGAGTGTGTCTGTGAACAATTGTACAATCCCCAAAAACAAAAGGCTGCTAAATTGCTTATCTCTGCAATTTAACAGCCTTTTTCTCTTGTTTCCTGGTGCCCGGAGCGGGACTCGAACCCGCACGGCCATTACTGGCCAAGGGATTTTAAGTCCCTCGTGTCTACCATTCCACCATCTGGGCGACCTTGGAGCGGAAAACGAGGCTCGAACTCGCGACCCCAACCTTGGCAAGGTTGTGCTCTACCAACTGAGCTATTTCCGCAATTTTTTCAAAATTGCGAGATTTTTGGCGGCGTCTCGGCATAATCAAAGTAAAACTTTGCTTGACATCAGTCTTCCTCGAACGCGACTCGGTAAAATTCAAATGAATTTGATTTTACTCTCGCTGCTTTCTCGGTTCTGCACTCGGTTTGCACAAAAATTCCGCTTTGCGGGTGCAAAGGTAAGGCGAAATTTTAAAAAAGCAAAACTTTTTTATTCTTATTTTCGTTGTTTTATTTTTTGGTAAAAGCATTCACCACCTGAATATAGCGCGGCATAAAGTCGTGCATGGTGGGGTAAAGGTCGCGATGCTGTTCGCGCTCTGCAAGTGCATCTATCACATCGTGAATCATGTAAAAGCGTTTGCCAGTATAGTCAATCTGGATAAGTAGATTAAGGTAGGCGTCTTGCAAAAGCGCAATGCCATCGGGTGCAGCATTGAACTGCTCCTCTGTGATTTCGAGCACCTCGAGCCATTGTTTGGTATTCTCGGTGAAATTGAAAGGGTGCGACATCATGTAGTGCATAACACAAGCCTCTACAAATGTTTCATTAAGCACATACTGCGCATTGCCATAAGCCTCATCGGTGTAGAACTTGGCATTTCTTGCAAAGAACTCATCCATTTTTTCGTGCAGCTGTGGCCAGAATTCCTCATTGAGCGGATTGCAGTAAGAGTGATTGCACTCATGAACAATGATGGGAAGCGTGCTGTAGGTATCGTAGTAAATGGCACCCTCGCTGTTTCGGGAACAGCAACCCATCACGGCGTTGATAATCTCTACACCATCCTTGCGCATCTGATGAACGGCATAGTTGGCAGGACCTATCAGAATATTGGTAAACACACGGAATGTGCTGTTCTGGCGAGGACCGAAAAACTTGTCGTACCACACAAAATCCACCTGATCAATTACGTGTTGCATAGCCTTTTCGCATTCTGAATAAAGTGGCTGGTGCTTCACGAAGAAATCGTGAAAATGACATTCGTCGTAAAGGTTCTGCAGCAGTTCAAGCAGCGTCTGCTCTTCCTCACGACTGATGCGATCATAGTAATCATCAAAATCTGGGTTCAAGTTCTCGTCATATTCTATCACACCATCTTTAATATGCAGGCGAAGGGCCATATGCATGGGGAAATGCCAGTCGAATCCAGGTATCAGTTGCTGGCGAATGAACGAAACAATGGGGTGCTGCCTGTAGGGTGCGAATGTGCTGTCTATCTCTGCCAGATAGTCGTCAACACCCACATCCTCGGCATCCCAGTCGTATCCGTTCACTGCTGCCAGATGAGCCACAATGCTCATGAATTCCACTTCCTCGGGATTCTCAACCTTCACATTTGCCTGTGCATTTGCCGACAAGGCACACACAAGCATCATACCACACAATAAAATTATCCTGAAATATTTCATATACTTTCTTCTAATTTCAATAAACTAAGGTACTATAGATATCGTCTCACGCTGTTCTTGTATTCAATATACTCCTCACCAAAGGTATCGGCAAGATACTTTTCTTCATTGATAATCTGAAGATGAAAGATATAAGCTGCCGCTGCCACGACACAAGCGTGCCAGGCATTTGGAAAGGCTATCAGTATGCCAAGAATCACCGTGCTAATGCCAGCCTTGCGCTGGTTTATCATTTTCAGAAAATAAGCAGCATAGAATGCTGCCATAATCATAACTGTTGCAATTTGTGTAATCATAATCTTTATGTTGTGTTTGCTAAATGTTCCTATCCAAAGACGCAGAAAACGGCATTGCGTTACAAACAAATTAATTTTTTATTCGCATCACGTTTTCTTTTGCTGCAAAAATAGGGACAAAAGCCCTTCACCACCAACTTTCTGGGATAAACGGCATAAAAATGTGACGAAATACCGGTGCATTTCAAAGCTGGCTGCCAACATATAGCCTCTAAAGAAAAAAAAGCAGTGAGTAATCTACCCACTGCTTCTTACTTTTATACTATACCAAAATCCATTTCTGGAATCGCCTTCGGCTCTGGTTTAATTGTCGCTGCGCGACGGTTAGTCGCAAAGACCGTTGTCTGTAGTCCGTTGTCTTTTTAAACTCACAACTCAAACTTACGCCTTTGTCCTTTCAAAATACTCCTCAATCTCGCGCTCTGCCGAGTCAGAGAAGGCATACGCCTCATCGTGCTGGGTAACATCCAGTCCCATCATTTCGCTCTTCACAGATACACGCATAGGAATCATCTTATTAGTAAGGTAATACAGCAACAGGCTTACCACAAATGTATAGGCAATGACAATCAGCACACCCAGTATAGAGTTGATGAACTCCATATATCCGCCATGAATCAGGCCAGTGTACGAGAACACGCCAGTAAGGATTGTGGCAAAGATACCACCCATACCGTGGGTTGGGAACACATCCAGCGCATCGTCAATGCTGCTATGCTCACGCCAGTGAACAGCGGTGTTACATACCAATGTGGTAAGCAGTGCGATGATGAAACTCTGACTGGTAGTAACCACGTCGGCACATGGTGTAATGGCCACCAAGCCTACCACAGCACCTACCGCAGCACCCATACCCGATGGCTTTCGGCCACGCAGGCAGTCGATGAATATCCAGCACATCATGGCAGTAGCACCTGCAGTATTAGTGTTCAGGAATGCCTTGATGGCAATGCCGTCGGCAGCCAATCCGCTACCACCGTTGAAACCAAACCAACCCAGCCACAACAGGGCAGCACCCAGAATAACGAATGGGATGTTGGCAGGCATGCGCTGACCCTTTACACTTGTACGGCGTCCCAGGAACAGGGCACCTGCCAAGGCAGCCACGCCACTCGATGCATGCACCACAATACCTCCGGCAAAGTCGTGAATATCCAGCCACTTATGCAGCAGTCCTTCTGGATGCCAGGTCCAGTGTGCCAGCGGACAGTAAATGAAAATGCAGAAAAGCATCATGAATACCATGTAGGCCGAAAAGCGCACACGCTCGGCAAACGAACCTGTAATCAGTGAAGGCGTAATAATGGCAAACTTCATCTGGAACAGGGCATACAGTGCCAGCGGAATGGTAGATGTAAGATAAGGTTCGGGCTTGGCACCTACCCCATTGAACATGAAATACTGCGTAGGGTCGCCAATCAGTCCCAGTCCACCCACGTCGTTTCCAAATGCCAGGCTAAAGCCAAATACCACCCACATAATGCTGATGATACCCATGGCTATAAAACTCTGCAGAATGGTGCTGATAACGTTTTTCTTTCCCACCATGCCACCATAGAAGAATGATAGTCCTGGTGTCATCATCAATACAAAGATTGTGGCAGTGATCATCCATGCCACATTGCTGGTAGTACACTCTTCGGTTTCTTCAAACTCCCACAATCCTGGGGTCTCGGGCATAAAAACACCTGTTATGGCAATTGCCACCAT
>JAGHTY010000164.1 GCA_018065125.1 Candidatus Minthousia equi | reverse complement strand
TTATAACGTTAAGGGGGGGTAACCACAGTGCTATTATCTGATTACTTGTGTGAATTCTGGTTTTGCATCTGGAGTCTTTGCTACGGTAACGTAGATGGTTGCAGTGGTTTCGGTGCCATCGGCAGCAGTGCTCTTGGCAGAGAACTCATAGTCGGTTGAGGTGGCGGTTTCGCGTGCTGCTACATCCACTGGGGTGCCCAGAGGGTACTGGTAGTCGGCACATGCCTGGTTGAAGATTTCTGTTTCGGCCTCGGTAACAGGCTTGTGCTCCATGAAGGCAGGAAGCGCCTCGATTTCTCCTTCCTTGTAACCACCCTCGATCAGGAAACGGTTGATTTCATCCTTGATGGCATTGACACGGATAGTACGCACACCGTATCCCTCTATAACTTCTGCCTTTGGCAGGGCTGTTTTCAGGTTGGCAGTACTGCTTTGCAAGCCACCGCTTCCGAAAGTGCAGAAGGTTACTACTTTCTTGCCCTCGAATGCCTGTGCCTTAACCAATCCGGCAATAGGCAGTGCATAAGTGCCAAACCATACAGGGTAGCCCAGCATGATGATATCGTAATCGGCAATGTTTGCTTTCAATGGCTTAACGGCAGGCGTTTCGCCTTTTGCCATCTCTTCCTGGCAGCGGGCTATGGTTTGGTTAAAGTCACCTTCGTATGGGTTCTCTAGCTCGATAGCCTCGATGTCGGCTCCCAGCTGCTGCTGGATTTCCTTTGCTACAGATTCGGTAGTACCGGTCTGTGAATAGTAGAGTACCAGAACCTTCTTTGCTGGTTCTTGAGTGATTTCTGCCTTCTTCTGTGATGAACATGCTGTTAATCCTAAGGCAGCCAAAAGTGAAATGAATAATGCTTTCATGTGTTTTATTATTAAATAATGTATTATTTGGTGCAAAGGTAGTGTAAAAGTTTAAAGGTTTGAAAGTTTAAGGGCTTAAAGGTTTAAAAGTGATACTATTTTAGCAAAAACTGCGCTAATATACCCTGTGCGCAAAAAAATATCTTAAAATTTGTTTTCATTTTGAAAGATATTGTTATTTTTGCATACTCCTTAGTGGCATTTGCGAAAGTGTAACTGGAGTAATTATGTGCCATTGAGGCATGAAACGCGGTAAAAAAAAGGGAAAGTTTTTATCGTAACAAACACGGAATATATTATTTAACTTAAGTCTAAAAATACAGTAAAGGTAAATTTTATGTGTAAAAATTCTAGAAAATCGTTGCTGCTGGCAGGAATTTGCATGGCATTTTTGGCTAGTGGGGCAACTTCTGCCTTTGCGGTAACTGCCGACAATGTACAGGTGGTGCAGCAAAACAGAAAGATTACTGGTACTGTAGTGGACCAGAGCGGTGAGCCAGTCATTGGTGCCAACGTTCTTGTAAAGGGTTCATCAAACGGTACTATTACGGATTTTGATGGAAATTTCTCGATCGACGCCAAGGTAGGTGCCACACTCGAGGTTTCTTTCATCGGTTATGTAACTACATCAGTCAAGGCTACAGCAGGTGGCATGCAGATTGTGCTGAAGGAAGATGCAAAGCTTCTGGACGACGTTGTAGTAGTGGGCTACGGTACCATGAAGAAGAGCGACCTTAGTGGTGCTTCTGTTTCAATGGGCGAAAAAGCCATCAAGGGTTCTGTGATTACTTCACTCGACCAGTCATTGCAGGGACGTGCTGCCGGTGTTACCGCAGTTTCTACATCTGGTGCCCCTGGTTCTTCATCTTCTATTCGTGTGCGTGGTACTGCTACCATTAACGCCAACGCCGAGCCATTGTACGTTATCGATGGTGTGATTGTTCAGAGCGGTGGCCAGAGTGGTGCCAGCTATGGTTTGGGTGATGCACTGGGTAATGGCTCAGTTTCTACCATTTCTCCATTGTCAACCATCGACCCAGCCGATATCGTTAGCATGGAAATCTTGAAGGATGCATCTGCTACCGCTATCTATGGTGCGCAGGGTGCAAACGGTGTTGTATTGATTACTACCAAGCACGGTAAGGCTGGTGAGGCTAAGTTCACCTATAATGGTTCATTCTCATTGTCACGTCAGAACAAGCGTCTGGACATGATGAACCTGCGTGAGTTTGCCAACTACTACCAGAGTTTCGTTAACGAAGGTTCACAGGATGCAAACGGTATCTATGCCGATCCTTCTATCCTGGGTAAGGGTACTAACTGGCAGGATGCTGTGTTCCACACTGCATTGCAGCACAGCCATCAGTTGAGTGCACAGGGTGGTACAGAAAAGATTCAGTACTATGTATCTGGTTCATTCATGAATCAGGAGGGTACCATCATCGGTTCAAACTTCGACCGTATGTCATTGCGTGCAAACTTGGATGCACAGCTGAAGAGCTGGTTGAAGATGGGTTTGAACGTGGCATTCTCTGATTCTAACGATGACTTGAAGCTGGCCGACTCTGATGAGGGTTTGATTAACTACTCATTGACTACCAAGCCTGATATACCTATTTATAATATTGATGGTTCTTACTCTTCAGTAAGCCAGGAAGGTTATACCAGTCCTAACCCTATTGCAATGGCAATGGAGGATGACATCCTGCTGAACCGTAAGAAACTGAACGGTAACCTGTTCTTCGAGGTTACTCCTATCAAGGGCTTGAACTGGCATACCGAACTTGGTTTTGATATCGGTTCAAGTAAGGGTGAGCGCTACCAGCCACGTCTGGCTCTGGGTACCTGGACTCGTAACAACAACTACAGTTCTATCCAGAAGAACAGTAGCACTTACTATCAGATCAAGAACTACATTACCTATAACTTCTCTATCGACAAGCACAATGTAACTGCCATGTTGGGTCAGGAAGCTTGGGAGAGCAAGTGGGACTATGTATCTGCCGAGAATTCTGGTTTGCCATCAGATGCAGTTCACAACCCAGCACTGGGTACCGGTACTGCAAAGATCAACTCTGGTTTCGGTTCTAGTTCAATGGCTTCATTCTTTACCCGTTGGACCTATAGCTATGCAGATCGTTACAATGCAACCTATACCTATCGTTATGATGGTTCTTCAAACTTCGGTCCTGAAAACCGTTGGGCAGGTTTCCACTCTGTGGCTGCCAGCTGGCGTTTCAACAACGAGAAGTTCATGGAGAGCACCAAGGGTTGGTTGTCAAATGGTAAGCTGCGTTTAGGTTGGGGTCAGACAGGTAACTCTAACATCGGTAGCTACAAGTGGGGTTCTCCACTGAGCGTTATGGAGAGCGACCTGGGTGTTTCTTACCGTCCTGCACAGATTGCTAACAAGAACATCAAGTGGGAGAGCCAGGAGCAGTTCAACATTGGTTTGGACTTGGGCTTCTTTGACAACCGCGTCAATCTTACTGTTGACTGGTATAACAAGGAGTCAAAGGATATGTTGATGCCACTGCAGTTGCCTTCATACATGGGTACCAGCGGTAACGGTTCATCAGCTTTGGCTGCACCTTGGGGTAACTATGGTCAGATTCGCAACACCGGTTTGGAAATCACTGTAGATGCTCATCCTATTCAGGGTAAGTTTACTTGGGACAGCAACTTCCAGATTTCATTCAACAAGAACAAGCTGGTTAGCTTGAACGACGGTTCTGGTAATGCTACCGTATTGGGTTACGGTCAGTGGAACGACGTTGTTAGCCGCACCGTAGTAGGTGGTTCTCTGTATAACTTCTATGGTTATGTTTGTGATGGTGTTTACACCAGCGTTGACGATATCAAGAACTCTCCAAAGCCTGAGAAATTACCAGAATCTGGTGTGTTCAACCGTGCTTCTACCGTATGGGTAGGTGATATCAAGTACAAGGACCTGAATGGTGATGGCGTTATCAACGAGTTAGACCGTACCGATATCGGTTCTCCACTGCCTAAGTTCACCTTCGGTTTCAACAATACCTTCACTTGGAAGAACTTCGACCTGAATATCTTCATCAACGGTTCTGTAGGTAACAAGGTTATGAACTACATGAAGATGAAGTTGACCCACATGAACTCATTGTGGACCAACCAGTTGACCGATGTTGCTAATCGTGCTATCCTGGCACCTATCGATCCTAACAAGGATTACTCAATGGGTGTTGACCGTGGTGATGGTATCCTGATCTATCATTGGTATGATGATATTAACAACGTAATGGTAACCAATCCTAATGCTGCACTGCCACGTGCATCTATCCAGGATCCTAACGATAACGACCGTATCAGCGACCGTTATATCGAGAATGGTTCTTACGTTCGTTTGAAGAACATCTCTCTGGGTTACACCTTCCCAAGAAAGCTTATCAGCAAGTGGGGCTTGGAGTCATTGCGTGTATATGGCAATATCCAGAACCTTGTTACACTGACCAGCTACACAGGCTACGACCCAGAAATTGGTGCAAGCACTGCCAGCGCTAACGTATTTGGTTTGGATAACGGTCGTTACCCTTCACCAACTACCTTCGCATTTGGTGTTAACGTCTCATTCTAAAGAAAGGATACAATCATGAAATTAAATATTAAAAAACTGGCTTTTGTTTCTCTGCTTGGCTTGAGCCTTACTTCGTGTGAGGATTTCCTGAACAAGCCAACCGAGGATTCATATAACTTGGACAACTACTACCAGAATGCAGAGCAGTGTGAGGCAGGTGTGAACTACCTGTACAACTCACCTTGGTACGATTTCCAGCGTGGTTTCATCAAGGTAGGTGAGGTGTTCTCTGGTAACTACTATTGGGGTTCAAGTCCTTACATGACATTTACCGTAAACGGTTCTGACGAAGACCTGAAGAACATGTCATACTCTCTTTGGGCAGTAATCGGACATGCTAATACCGTTTACCAGAGTATTGCTAACAGTCCTGTAGATCAGGTAACAAAGGATAAGTACATGGGCGAGTGCCTAGTATGGAAGGCTATGGCCTACTTCTTCTTGGTTCGTTCATTTGGTGATATACCTATCGTTCACAATACTTCAGAGGTATTGGGTACTGGTACCTATAATGAAATGACCAAGGTTCGCCGTGCCGATGTTTACGAGTATATCCTTATGACACTTGAAAAGGCTTGCGGTATGTTGCCAAAGACTTCAGACAAGGGCCGTATCGACTACTACTCTGCTATGGCTTTGATGGCTAAGGTTTACCTGACCAAGGCTGGTGTTTCTGGTTCCTTGAACCAGCACGACCTAGACATGGCTGCCAGCTGTGCATGGGAAATTATTCGTGATGTACAGGAAGGCCGCACCAACCACAAGCTAGAGGCTAAGTTTGAGGATGCCTTTACCTTGGCAAACCGCTATACTCCAGAAGCTTTGATCTCTTGGCGCTGGACTGCTGATGGTTCACACTGGACACGTCAGAACACTTTGCAGAGTGACTTGGGTATCAATGGTATCGACGACCAGGGTGCAACCTGGGGTGGATGGAATGGTATCAGTGTTGACTTGCAGGAAGCATTTGGTATCAAGATTCTGGAACAGCAGCCAGATGCTTGGATAAACAACGTAGACACCCGTTTGCACGGTACTGTTATGTTGCCAGGCTTCAAGTACACTCAGTTCTGGCAGGACAAGGGTGGTTTCGACTATCTGTGGTTTATCTACAACGCCAGTGCTAACATGGCACTTGAATCAGCTACTGGTGCTAACACAGTTAAGCATATCTATGGTAACACTTACGACCACGTTACAGGTTGTGGCGTGAGCGATGGCCGTATGGCAAACAGCTTGCCAACTCACTTGCTGCGTTTGGCAGATGTATATCTGATCTATGCAGAGGCTAAACTGGGTGCAGGCCGTGCTGCTTCTTCAGATGATTCTGTTATTGATGCTTTCTATGCTGTTCGCAAGCGTGCTATTCCTAATGCTACAAGACCTTCTTCTGTTTCTTGGGAAGATATTTGGAAGGAGCGTCGTTTGGAAATGGCTATGGAAGGCGACCGCTGGTACGACTATGTACGTGTTTCATACTACGACCCAGAATTCTGTGTTAACGAGTTGGTTCACCAGAAGCGTAACGCATACTGGGGTCTGGATGGCTTGTACAAGACCTATTCAGAAACTGGTCAGTGGGCTCCTAACTCATCAGACCAGGGATACGATGATACTACTGGTGCTCCAGACGTATCTTCACTGATGAAGGCTGATCCAGAATCAGGTAAGAAATACTTCTTCCTGCCAATGTCTGCAGAGGATGTGTTGTTCAATCCTAACTTGGGTTCAGACGTAAACGGCGAGGCTGTGAATGTTCGTGAAATCTACGAGTATTAATCCTAATCAAGAGAAAAGATGAAAAATATCAATATATTAGCAAAAGGCTTGTTCATGGCAGTTGTTGCTGCCAGCATGTCGCTCACTTCTTGTAAGGATGAGCCAGACAAGTACGAGACCGCAAGCGGCAAGCCTACCATTCATTACATTCGCTGCCTGTCATCAGAGGTGGAAGGCAGAAATGAAGAGGCTGGTACCCACCACACCAATGGTGAGTTGGTTACCGAGGCTTATCCACAGAGCACCTTGTGTTTGGTGGGTGAGAACCTGCGCAGCATTACCCAGATTTATTTCAACAATCTGAAGGCTGTGATGAACTCAAGTTACATTACCGACAATACCTTGATTGTAGACGTTCCAAAGAATGTACCAACCGAGGTTACCGATAAGATTTATATGATTACTGCCGACAAGGATACACTGGATTATGATTTCCACGTGGTAATTTCGGCTCCAGTCATTGCCAATATGGAATGTGAGTATGCCAAGCCAGGTAGCGAGCAGACTATCTTTGGTCAGTACATGATTAGCGACCCTAATAGTCCTCTTACCGTATGGTTCAAGGATAAGGACGACAAGGACGTAAAGGCTGAGATTAGTTATATCGCAGAGGACTTTACTTCTGTAACCTTCGTCATTCCAGAGAATGCTGCCGAAGGTCCTGTAACCATCCAGTCAATCTATGGTACTACCACTTCTAATTTCCGTTACATGGATACACGCGGCTTGATGTTCGACTTTGACGGCAAGACTGGTTTGGCATTCGACGACCACTGCTGGCACGGACATTCTGCAAAGGAAGATGATTACTCTTTGAGTGGCAAGTACATCCAGATGGGTCCTGCTACCTTGGATGAAACTGCTGCTTGGAACGATGGTGACTTTTCATTAGAATACTGGTGTGGTGACTGGAATAATCCTCAGACCTATGAAGGCAATGGTGCTCGCTTGTTTGATATCGTTGACTTCTCTAAGAGCGAAGACATGACATTGAAGTTCGAGATGTGTATTCCTTCAGATAACAAGTGGAGTGCAGGTGCTATGCAGTTTATCTTTGCTCCTACATCTGCTGTAACACTGAGCGGTAATCCTGATGTTTATGGCAATGCAACAGCTGGTGCAAACAACACCTTCTTCCGTACTGCTGCTGATGGTGGTTTGGATTTGCCACGTGCACTGTATCGTCCTTGGACTGCAACTGGCTCATACGACACAGGTGGTAAGTGGATTACTGTTTCTCTGCCAATCAGTTCATCGTTTGTATATAACTTCGATGGATCTGGCGTTTCTTCTACTCTGAGCGAGGAAGACTTTGCTAGCCTTACCATCTTCCTTATCGGTGGTGGTGTGAATGGTACCGAGTGTACTCCAATCATCAAGATTGACAACATCCGTGCTGTACCAAACAAATAATCTGTAAATCAAGATAAGATATGAAAAAAATATATAACCTATTCACACTGTTGTTGGTAGCCCTGTTCGGGCTATCAATGACTGGGTGTAGCAACGACGATTTGAACACCAACCAGTTCCAGAATGAGGTGGCACTGAACGTGTATGGTCCAAACCCAGTGGTTCGTGGTGGTACGTTGCGCTTCATCGGTTCAAACCTCGACCAGGTAGATCAGATTATCATCCCTGGTATTGGTGCTGTTACCAATTTCGAGGTGGTAAAGAGTGGTATTCCAAGTGAAATCCGTGTGGTTATTCCAAAGGATGGCCCTATCGTAGGTACTGTTAAGTTGGTAACCAAGACTGGCAAGGAAATTGAAACCCAGACCCAGTTGACTTATACTGAAAGCATCGAGTTTGATTCATTCTCTCCTGAGTCTGCTATGCCAGGTGAGGTAATTACCATCGAGGGTGATTACCTGAACTTGATTCACATGGTAGAATTTACTGATGGTGTTCTGGTAGGTGAAGACGACTTCGTAGAGCACGATCGCTATTCTATTAAGGTGAAGGTTCCTGAAGAGGCTCGTACTGGTAAGATCAAGTTGTATGACGTTGATTTGACCAAGGCTGATCCTGCAGATAACGATGTAAGCTTTAACATCATTGAAAGCGAAAAGGCATTGAACGTAGGTACTCCTACCATCGCATCTTTGGCTTCTCCTCGTGGTGATGCACAGGCACAGGGTACTGTAGAAGTAAAGCAGGGTGAAACCATCACTGTAAAGGGTAACAACTTTAACCTGGTAGCAGGTGTTATTGCTGGTGGCATTGAGATTAAGGAATTTACCAACGATGGCAAGACCATTACATTCACTGTTCCTGCTGAGGCTGAAGATGGCGAAGTTGTTTTGGTATGTAAGTCAGGTGTTGAGGTTCCTGTAGGTAAAATTGTAACATTGATTCCAAGCGACTTGGCAGTATCTCCAGACCCTGTTAAGAATGGTGCAGACCTTACTATTACTGGTAAAGACCTGGATGTTATAGTTTCTGTTACCTTCCCTAACGTGGCTGATGCTGTTGCTGTAGAGGCAACTGCTACTGCAATTACCGTAGCTGTTCCAGAAGCTGCTCAGGAAGGTTACATCTTACTGAACATGCTAAATGGCAAGGCTGTTTCTGCAGAATATACCTTGGTTAAGCCAACAGTTACTGCATACGGTGCTAACCCAGCAAGCGCTGGTAGCGTATTGACCATCGAGGGTACCGACCTTGACTTGGTTAAGACTGTTGCCTTCGTTGGCAATGAAACTCCAGCAGACATAACCGTTGCAGCTGATGGCAAGTCAATGACTCTTACTGTTCCTATGGATTCACAGAGTGGCGCTGTTACCTTGAACCTGAAGAATGGTGCAACTGTTACCGCCCAGGAAATCAATATTGAAGAGGCTGTGTTCTGTTACGCTACAGTATTGCCTACTCCAGAGGACGAAATTCACGCTGGTGCAACATGCACTCTTACCGTTAAGAACGTTGACGTACTTACTGGTGTAGAAATCAATGGTGTTACTTGTCAGTACATTGTTAGTGGTGATAACTTGATTATTGGTGTTCCAGACAATGCAAAGAAGGGTAGCAAGCTTCGCTTGATCTCTTCAAATGGTGAGATTACCTATACTGTTGACTTTATTCCTAATACCGAGCAGAAGATTGTTCTCTGGAAGGGTATGACCGAGCTTACTTGGGGTGATGGCGGTAGAGTATTCCTTCCAAAGGAGGCCTTTGATGATGTTCCTGCTGGTGCAGAACTTGTTCTCTGCTATACCCAGAAGGATGGCGTTTGGGGTCAGGCTCAGGTAAATGACGGATGGTGGAGTAAGATGCCAAACCTTAAGGATCCTGAAGGTACTGCTATTACTAATGGTGATGGTTGCTTGGTTCCTACCGACATCTATGGATGGTTCTCTGATGGCCAGCTTAACCGTGAAACTTCTATCCTTCTTACCGAGGAGGTATTGGCTCATATCAAGTCTCATATCGGTGACAATGGTAGTATGGTAATCCAGGGTCAGGAACTTATCTTTACACAGGTTTATGTACGCTATACCATCTCTTTGGAAGTAGATATCGCTTCATTTACAGTATATGAGGCAGAAGGTCGCAGAGATGTTTATCTAACATATCCATTCTATCCTTCTTGGGGTGATGGCGACACTGGTAAGCTTCGTGTTATACGTTCAGGTCTTCAGGAGATTGGCGTAAAGAAGGGTTCAAAACTCTTTATCTATAAAGAAGGTACTGGTCAGCTGCAGATCAATAATGCAAACTGGGGATCAATTACCACAGCTGCAGATTGGTCAGGTGATGTTAATCCTATAGAGGTTGAGTTTGATGATGAACTGATGAAGTGCGTTACAGGTGAAGTGCGTGATAGTTGGTCTGATTATGCATTCATCCTTCAGGGTGATGGCTTAAAGATCACCAAGATGACTATTCTTCCTTGATAGTATAAGCACGACAAAAATATAGTAAATGTGAAAGAGGGGGAAGGCAATACTGTTCAGCCTTCCCCCTCAATTTTTTTGTTAATGCCAAAATAGTGCATCTTTTTGCTAAGATTGTTGTAGAAGGATGTGCAAAAACCACCTATCTTTGCAATCACTAAATAATTATATAATTCACAGATTCGTGAAAAACATGAAAAAGAGCAATTTTATCAGTCTTATGCTGCTATGGTGCTTTACCATGATGTTGGCAGCATGTTCATCAGGAGATAGTCCTGAAGAGAAATCAGATGTTTTGGTGGTTAACGCATCATCAGTAGCCTTTAAGGCAAACAAGGATTTAACGCAGACTTTTGTGGTGGTGTCGTCTGCTGCTCCAAAGGTTACGGCCGATTCACAGACATGGTACAGCGTCTCTACAGGTGCTGCTACGCCTTCGGCATCTAATCTTTCAACTACAGTTACCGTAACAGCCAAGGAAAATACTACAACCGAAAAGCGTAGTGGTACTATCACCATTAGCTGTGGTGCCAAGACAACTACAGTTGCTGTGAGTCAGGAAGCAGGTGAGAAAGCACCAGATCCTATCGTGAAGAATTTCGACCCACTTTCAAATGCCAATGCTACAAAGGAAGCAAAGAACGTGTATAATTTCCTTAAGGAGATTTATGGCAGCAAGATGCTTTCGGGTGTGCAGGCAAGCGAGCCAAATACTCTTGACAGAGTAAATGCTGTGGGCAAAATCACAGGCAAGCACCCTGCTTTGGCAGGTTTCGACTATATTTTCCTTGCCTTCTCTCCAACTCCCGACGGATGGAGCTGGGTGCAGAACTATAACGATATCTCTGCTGCAAAGGAACAATGGGAAAACAATGGCTTGGTAAACTTTATGTGGCACTGGAATGTTCCTAACTCTGAGGAGGATTTTAATAACTGCGTGAACAAGGGCGCAACGGATAACATGGGTTTCTATATTTCTGGCGATGGCTCAACTTCTTTCGATATTCGCGAGGCATTAAAGGAGGGAACTTGGCAGAACAAGTGCATTCTGCGTGATATAGAAGAAGTTGCAGGTTACCTAAAACTGCTGCAGGATGCTAATATCCCTGTTATTTTTCGTCCTTTGCACGAAGCTGCAGGAAACTACACAAGATACAATCCAAACGGTGGCGCCTGGTTCTGGTGGGGCAGATATGGTGCAAAATACTGCAAGCAGCTTTACATATTGCTCTATGATAAATTAGTGAAGGAACATGGCTTGAACAACCTGATCTGGGTGTGGACTGTTGACGTGGCTCCAGGCTATGAAGATGCAGCAAAGGAGTGGTATCCTGGCGATGAGTATGTTGACATTGTAGGTGCCGATGTTTACACCACTAACAATGCCATTGCATGGAGCACACAATACACCTTCATGACAAACCTTGTTTCGGGCAAGAAGATAACTACTGTGAGCGAATGTGGTAACATGCCAGAGCCTTCGGCTCAGTTCAAGGGTGGTGCCAACTGGTTGTGGTTCATGGTATGGCCTTTGGGTAAAGAACCAACAAGCAATGTGGATAATAACACCAAGAACACCGAAGCTTACTGGAAGAGTGTATTTGGCAACTCAAATGTGCTGAATCGTGAGGATATGCCTTCATTAAAGTAAAATAAGCGGGAATTATTATTGGGCTGACAAAAAAAGTTATATCTTTGCCAGAGCAATCAATATAATACAATATCTATGAAAAAGAACAAGTTCTTTCGTTTATTAAATCGCACACTGATGGCATGTGGCTTGTTGGCTATGGGTGCTTGCAGTGGCGGTAGCAATGGTGGCGGAGGTGATGAACCAGCTCCTAAACCTGCAGAAAATGTAACCTTGCGTTCAACCAGCATCAAGGAAGGTGCCGAGGTTGATGCTTCGGTTGATAAGCTTACGTTGTCTTATAGTACAACCGTTCAGGTAAGTGCCAAGGCCGACATTACCCTGAATGGGAAATCTGTATCTGCAGCAAGTAGTAGTAAAACTACTATGGATGTTGAGGTTAATCTGGCGTTAGAAGAAGGAAAGTCCTATACGCTGAAGATTGCTGCAGGTTCTATTGTTGCCCGTGATGACAACAGTCGTACAGCTCCGGAATTCACCTTGAACTTTACTACAAAGAAGGCTCCAAGTATGGATTTGCCAGACAACGATGCCATGAAGGTAACACACATGATTGGCTTTGGCTGGAACCTGGGTAACCACTTCGATTCTTATGATGGTGGTAATGCAAAGGATAATTACCGTATTACATGGAGTAAGGATTGTCCTTACTGGGATGGAAAGATTCCAACAGAAAAATTGTATAAGAGCCTGGCTGCTGCTGGCGTGAAGACAGTTCGTATGCCTGTGACCTGGGGTCCATACCAGAACATGACAGATGGCAACTACACCATTGATGCTGATTACATGGCTACAGTAAAGCAGAATGTTCTGTGGGCAAAGGCTGCAGGTTTGAATGTAGTTTTGAATACACACCATGATGAATACTGGCAGGATGCCTATGGCGCATCAACCAGCACCACCCTCAATGATGAATTGAAGGCTCGTATCACAGCAACTTGGACACAGATTGCAACTGCATTCAAGGATGAGGGTGATTACCTGATTCTGGAAACCTTTAATGAGTTGAACCACAATTGGGCAAGTCCAACAAGTGGCGAACTGAAGATTCAGAATGAGTGGAACCAGGTAGCAGTAGATGCTATTCGTGCGGTAGGTGGAGCTAACGCAACACGTTGGATTGCAGTTCCTAGCTATCAGGCAAACCCAGGACAGGCAATGAGCAGCGCGTTCAAGATTCCTAATGATGCAGCCAATAACTTAATCGTTGCCATTCACTGCTATGATCCATACAGCTTTACACTTGAGAAGGAATCAAATAAGGATGATGCCGATTTGAAGGTGAAGAAGTGGGGTCACAATGCAGGCAACAGCTATGACGAGAAGAATATCACTGACTTGTTTGCAAAGATCAAGGCTGCATTCATCGACAAGAACATCCCTGTTTATCTGGGTGAGTTTGGTTGCTCACGCCACAAGACTGATTTGGGTAACAGATGCCGCGACTACTATCTGGAGTATTTCTGCCGTGCTTGCTGCTTCTATGGATTGGCTTGCTGCCTTTGGGACAACCAGAATCCTGGTGGCGGTTCAGAGCATCATGCCTACTTCAACCATGCTGATGGTTCATGGTGCGACAATCATGAGGCAATTGTAAAGACAATGGTCAAGGCTGCTACCAGCAATGATGCAACATATACTCTGGAGTCGATTTATGCAAGAGCTCCAAAATGATAATTGATATTTAACAAGCACTTATATTATTCATTGCAGTGCATGCCTATGGTGTGCACTGCAAGCATTTAAACACAAAACAATCTATGAAAATGAAAAGTTTATTAGTGGGTGGCATGGCCATGTTGCTTTGCATTACATCATGCAAGGACAATGGAAAAGCAGAAGATCCATTGGCTAGCAGTGGAAGAACACAGCGCACCGAAAACCTGTTGACTAACCTAAAGGCATATGCAGGAAAAGGTTATTTGTTTGGTCATCATGATGATACTGTTTATGGAATTGGTTGGTTTGGTGATGAAGACCGTTCGGATGTAAAAACAGTTTGTGGTGATTATCCTGGTCTTATTACTTTTGATCTAGGACATCTGGAGCTGGGCGACACCTTGAATTTGGATAGTGTGCCTTTCAGTCGTATTCGTAAGGAAACCATCAAGCAGTATGAGCGTGGTGGCATGATTTCGTACAGCTGGCACCTGGATAACCCACTTACTGGTGGAAATGCTTGGGATGTTTCTGATTCTACCGTTGTGGAGTCTGTCTTGAAAGGTGGTGCACAGCACGAGAAGTTCCTGGGTTGGTTGGATAAGGTGGCTGATTTCATGAACTCATTGGAAACTCCATACGGTGTTAAGGTGCCTGTATTGTTCCGTCCTTGGCATGAGCATACTGGCAGTTGGTTCTGGTGGGGACAGAATCTCTGTACTACTCAGCAGTACAAGGATCTTTGGGCACTTACCGAAGATCGCTTGAAGGAAAAGGGTGTTACCAATGTGCTGTATGCTTATTCTCCAGGAACAGAGTGCAAGGGTGACGCCGAGAAGTATCTGGAGCGCTATCCTGGTGATGACAGAATCGACCTGATGGGTTTTGACTGCTATTGCTCTGGTGATCCTACAGATTCTATCACGAGTATCGCTTACCAGGAAAAACTGGCTACAGGCTTGAAGCTAGTTTGTGGTTTGGCAAAGGAACATGGCAAGGCTGCCGCTGTTACCGAAACTGGTTATGAAGGTATTCCTATGGAAAACTGGTGGACAACAGTGCTGGCTCCTGTTCTGAATCAGTATCCTCTTAGCTATGTGCAGGTGTGGCGTAATGCCTTCAATAAGGCTGGTCATTTCTACGCTCCATATCCAGGTCAAATTTCTACAGAGGATTTCGTGAAATTCTATAACGATGACAAAACCTTATTTGCAAAGGATTTGAATGCACTTTATCTAAAGAAAGAGTAAGTTCTTTGTAGGCAGAGAAATAAATATGGGGCATCCTTTCGGGTGCCCCATTTTTGTTATGTGTGGTTGTGGGATATATTATTTCTTTGCCTTCTTTTTCTTTTCCTCTTTCAACACTTTGCCATTCACGGTAACATTTTCAATCTTGATGTTACGGGTAAGACCGGTGATGTTCTTTCCTTCTTTCTGAACATTGTTGAAGGTACAGTTGCGAACGGTAACGTCATACACATTCTCGTCTTGTGAAAGACCATTGATGAGGATGCCGTAATCACTCTTCTGGCAAGTGATGTTTTCAAGGTTTACATTACGTACTACAGGAGGGAAGCTGCGGTCGCACTTCTCATTCTGCTCATAGTCTGTATTAATGCGCATCACTGCCTCCTGGCACTGACCAACGGTAATGTTGCGAACGAAGATGTTTTCCAGAATACCACCACGACAAGTGTTTGTCTTGATACGTACGACACGCTCTAGTTCGGGACTATCCATTACGCAATTCTCTACATAAAGGTTACGGTATCCGCCAGAGATTTCGCTGCCAATTACCACACCTCCATGGCCATTTTTCATCTCGCAGTTGCGGATGATGAAGTTCTCGCTTGGTACGTTCCATTTGCGACCATCTGCATTACGGCCAGATTTAATGGCGATGCAGTCGTCTCCAGTGTTGAACTTGCAACCTTCAATCAAAACATTCTTGCATGATTCTGGGTCACATCCGTCACCGTTAGGACCAAGTCCGTCGATGGTTACATTTCTTACAATAAGATCGGTTACGAACAATGGGTGGATTACCCAGAAAGGAGAATCCTTCAGTGTAACACCTTCAATTTTTACAGTGTTACAACGATAGATGTTGATGAGCTGAGGACGCAGGTAGTCTTCTGGCTTCATTACACGGCGGTCAATTGGAGTTTGAGTCTCTGCATACATCAACAGCCTGTCGCGTCCTTCTTTCTGACTTGGCATGCCAGCCTTATAACCATGCTCTTTCTTGCCTTTCATCCACCACCAGTCGTTATCGCTTCCTTGTCCATCAATGACACCTTCACCAGTAATGGCGATGTTTGTTTCGCCATAGGCATAAATCAGTGGATGTGCATTGTAGCAGTCAAGACCTTCCCAACGTGTAAGAACGGCAGGGAAATAATAGCTTTGATCGGTTATGAACTTCAGTGTAGCTCCTTTTGCAATATGAAGGTTCACATTACTTTTCAGTGTAATAGGACCTGTGTAGAAATCACCGGCTGGTACCAATACAGTGCCACCACCATTCTGGCTAGCAGTAAGAATGGCTAAATTGATAGCCTCGTGATTATACACCTTATTGTTGTTTGCTACAGCACCAAAATCGCAGATATTGTAGGTTACATCCTTGAACTGGGTTTGGCGAATGGCGTTTACGATAGAGTCGGCTCTTTGAAATGCCTGCTCCATTACGCTGGTTTGTGAAAAGGCCGATGAGGCGGTGCACAAAAGTAGTGCACAGATTAGATTTTTCTTTTTCATGATATGAATTTAAGTGCTCCGTTATCGACCACAAAGATAGGATAAAAATATTATTTGGAAAGAATTATTTCTTGAAAAACGATTTTAACGGCTTTTTTAATCTTTTTTATAGAAAATAGAAAGGGTAAAGCCTTTAAAAAAGGTATATTTGCAGTAAGAAACCTAAATGTACCATGAAAAAGATATTATCATTGCTGCTTTTATTTGTATGTTCTGCAGCAATCGCACATATAAGGCTGGATTTTCCTTTTGCCAATGGCATGGTGCTGCAACGTAACCAACCTGTAACGCTAAGTGGCAAGGCTGCTGCTGGCGAGACAATTCAAATTGTTTATTTTATGAAGAAATGTACCACTCAGACTTCACTGGATGGTAAGTGGAGTGTTACATTACCATTAGGGTAGTAGATTAATGATGAGAATAACAAATAAATAACTTTATAGATTATGGCAAGTTTAAACACACAAGAAGAGGCTAAAGGCTTTTACAAGCTTTCATGGCTTCAGCGAATTGGTTTTGGCTCGGGCGATTTGGCACAGAACCTGATTTTCCAGGTAACCTGTACTTACCTGTTGTTTTTCTACACAGACATTTACGGATTGGATCCAGTAGCTGTATCAGTTATGTTTACCGTTGGTAATGTTGCCAATGTAATCTGGGACCCTATTGTAGGTGCTCTTATCGACAAGAATAATCCAAAGTTAGGTAAGTATCGTTCTTATCTGATATATGTGGGTTTGCCTCTGTCGGGTTTTGCAATTCTATGTTTCTACGACGGTTTCGCACCATCCTTGCTTTATGCGTATGTAACGTATATTGCGATGACATTGCTGTATACCTTTATTAATGTTCCTTATGGTGCCTTGAACTCATCTTTGACCCGTGATACAAACGAAATCACTATCCTTACCTCTGTTCGTATGATCATGGCAAACATTGGTGGTTTGGCAGTAAATTCAGGTCTTCCTATCGTTATCTCACTTATTGCCGCTAGTCAGAGCGATGAGTTGCCAAAGGATCCAAAGGCTTGGTTTACAACAATGATGATATACGCAATTGTAGGTATGTGTCTGCTCTTCTTCTGCTTCTCACAGTGTAAGGAGCGTGTTGTTATGGATGCCAAGGAGAGTGAGAATGTAAAGGTTAGCGACCTTTGGATGGAGTTCCTTCACAATCGTCCACTTCGTGTTATTGCATTTTTCTTCATTACTGCATTCGCAATGATGTCTATTGGTAATGCTGCTGGTGCATATTTCATGAACTGTAACATGCAGGGTTCTGCCAGCGATTTGGCAGTCTTCATGGCATTGGGCTCTGTGCCTTCATTCATCTTTATGCCTCTTGTTCCATGGATTAAGAAGAAAGTTGGCAAGAAGAATATGTTCTATATCTTCTTGGGTGCTGCTATCATAGGTATGGCAATGCTTTATGTTATTGCAAAGATGGAGAATCCTAGCATGACAATGGTATATGTAGCTCAATTCATCAAGAGTACTGGTGTTATTGTTGCAACTGGTTATATGTGGGCACTTGTTCCTGAAGTTATTTCTTATGGCGAATGGAAGAGTGGCAAACGTATTGCAGGTATTGTAAATGCTTTGACTGGTATCTTCTTCAAGGCTGGTATGACTTTGGGAGGTATTGTTGCTCCTGCAGTTTTGGCTTATGTAGGCTACAACAGCAAGACATTGCAGCAGAGCGCTTTTGCAGAAGAAGGTATTCTGTGGCTTGTATGTGTGCTTCCTGCAGCATTGCTTCTGTTGGGTATCTTCATTATCTCAAAGTATGAACTTACAGATGATAAGATCGATCAGATTAATCGCGAGATTGAAGCACGTAAATAATATTAATGTGCAAATATGACAAAAAAAATATTGATAGCATGTGCAATGTTGCCTCTGGGCTTGATGGCCCAGACAACACTGCGCGATGCGTATCGCGACTACTGGCGTACCTCGGTGAGTGTAAACCAGTGGGAAGTGGCTGCTGCCGACAATAATAGCAATGTACATGATGTTACCGGTATGGTCAGTGCAGATCAGACCAGTAACTTCAGCATCATTACACGCAACTTCGACTGGGTGGTTCCTGAGAACTGCATGAAGTGCGAGGTAATTCATCCACAGGAGGGTGTGTACGACTTTACCCTGGCCGATCAGTTGGTGAACAAGGCATTGGCATCGGGTGTGAAGGTTATGGGACATTGCTTGATTTGGCATTCACAGTGCGCACCTTGGTTCCACTTTGACAAAGATGGAAAACTGGTTTCAAAGGAAGAACTGAAGAAGCGTATGAAGGAGCACATCACTACCATCGTGAGTCATTTTAAGGGTCGCGTATCGGCATGGGATGTTTGCAACGAGTGTTTTGAAGATGATGGAACTCCTCGCAAAAGTCTGTTCTATCAGATTCTGGGTACCGATTATATCCCTTTGGCATTTCAGTATGCACATGAGGCAGATCCTAACGTAGAGCTGTATTATAACGACTACTCTATGAACAAGGCAACAAAGGTAGAAGGTGTAGTGAATTTCTTCCGTCCTTTGATTGCTGCAGGTTTACCAATTACTGCAATTGGTATGCAGGGACACATGATTCTGGAGGATGGCAAGGATCTGCTACCACAGTATGACCATAGTATCCAGACCATTGCATCTTTGGGAATTCCTACCTTCTTCTCTGAATTAGACCTTACCGTATTACCTAATCCTTATGGATTCTCTGGCGCAAATGTAAGCGACCGTTTTGCTTACCGCCCAGAAATGGACCCATTCAAGGATGGCCTTACAAAGGAAAAGGAAGCAGAGATTGAAACTTACTGGATTGACTTTTTCAAACTGATGCTAAAGCACAAGGATAGTATCCTTCGCTTGGGCTTCTGGTGTTTCAACGATGCAAACTCTTGGCGTAACGACTTTCCGATAAAGGGACGTACAGACTATGCTACATTGTTTGATCGTCAGAACAAACCAAAACCTTTTGTGCAGAAACTGATAGAGTTGGTACAACCACAACCAGAAGCAGTTCCTGCAAAAGGGAAAAAGAAAAAGTAAGGGTTTGAAGGTCTAAAAGTTTAAGAGTTTAAAAGATTAAATGATAT
>JAGHTY010000002.1 GCA_018065125.1 Candidatus Minthousia equi | reverse complement strand
TTATGACGGTTCGTATCTTTTTTACCCAAGTTACATCTCTGTAACTCGCTCTTGTACTACTTCTGTTTGTTATATCAGTCTGTCAAAGAACTCTTTCTTCAATACTTCTGCGATTTTTTCGCGAAAGTGATGCAAAGGTAAGGCGATTTTTTGGGCTAGTAAAATTTTCGTGAAAGAAAAATTAAAGAAAAGTTGCTTTTAGTGCGAAAAAAAACTTTTCACCTATTTATAAATATAAACAATTATATTATTATTTAAATCTCTAACATAAAAAAGCGCCTTACACTTAGTGCAAGGCGCTTTGATATTTTAGTATTATGCTTATTCTACAATTTCAGCATCTTCTATGTCATCTTTATTTATTTTCTGAATAGCAGTAGAATTTGGATTATCAAGATTCAACTCCTTGATACGAGCCTGCAACCAATAGTAGTGGGTTAACTCTACAACACCATATACAACCATTGCAATACCTACAATAATAATAGGCAATGACAAGCTATCCATTGGTTTTACCAAAACAAACAAACCTGCCAAGAACAATGCTACTGGCATAGCATAGAACAGAAATGGCAATGGAGCAACTTTTCGAGAATTGATAACTGCTGCCATCTGGTTTAGTGATGCCAAGATTAGCAATGCTCCCAAAGGATACATGATAAAGGTTTTTACAACACCTGGTAACAAAACCATGAACAAACCTAGCAAGGTACTTCCTAACCCCACCAAAGGGAAAGTTGGCTTGAATCCTTCTTCCTGTTTCTTTTGCTGCTGCCAATAAGTTACAAGAGAATATATACCAGGACCAAGGAATAAACAACCAATTACAAATATAATAATACTAGATACGTCTTCAGGTTTAAAAACCAAGAATCCACCAATCAAAATAGAGGCGATAGAACGAACAAGAATACTTTTCACTAAAACATGTTTCATAATCTATACGTTTTAAAACTATTTGCGAAAATACGAAAATATTTTCAAATTCAAGAAAAAATTGTAATTTTGTAAGCAAATTTAAGAAATAAATGTTTCTATTATACTTAGCTCGACACGGAGAAACCATAGAAAACAGTACTGGTATTTTGCAGGGACATTTACCAGGGAACCTTTCACAACAAGGTATAGAACAGGCACATACATTGGGAAGAATGCTCAGCACTACAGAATTCAGCCAGATTATCTGTAGCGATTTGCAACGCACCAAAGATACAGCTGCACTTATCCTACAACACCACTCACAAATACCCATAGAATATTGCCCTCTTTTACGAGAAAGAGATTGGGGAAGCCTAACAGGAAAGGAAATTGCAACTGTTCGAGGAATGGAGTTCCCTACCGACGTAGAAAGTGTGGAACAAATGTTTAAACGTGCAGCAGCGTTTATTGATTACTTATTTGAAAAATACAACAACCAAACAGTTCTTTCTGTGGGGCACGGATTATTCAATCGCGTAATCCTAGCATATCTAAATGGAGTTAGCATACAAGATATCCCACCCATGAAAAATGCCGAAGTAAGAATCATAGAACTCACTTCAGCACATCAGATTATATCTGTAAATACTTTACAAGACACAGAGGCAGACAATTAACTATTCTGTCTCTGCTGTGCTATGTCTTTCAACACATTTACACCCTCTTCTACCGTTGGAACCTGGTGAATAAGCAAACGACGCTTTCCTTTCACCTCTCCTAATTCACAACGACGTAGATTTGCCATGGCATAGGCAATGCATTTGCCAAACATTTCACTATCATAATAGGCGCTGTCAGGATTGCTGACAAAATACAGATTCATCTTGCCTCCTTTTAGATATACCTTTTCAATGCCTAACTCTTTTGAGATGCGCTTTAGCGGTACAACGCGCAATAGTTCCTTACCCTCTAAAGGCACTTCGCCAAATCGGTCTTCCAAACGTTTTTGATAGGCTTCTAATTCTGCATCAGTAGATAGACTGTCTAGTTCTCGATACAGCAACATTCGCTCACTGCTACTAGGCACGTATAACTCTGGGAACATCATCTCCAGATCACTTTCCAGTGTTACTTCATCAACAAATTCTGCACCCGAGATTTTTTCACCCTGCTTTATCTCTTCCGCATACATATCAGCGAATTCATCATTACGTAATTCCTTTACAGCCTCATTCAAAATCTTTTGATATGTTTCGTAACCCAAATCTGCAATAAAACCACTCTGCTCTGCACCCAGCATATTTCCAGCGCCACGAATATCAAGGTCTTGCATGGCAATATGAATGCCACTTCCCAAATCAGAGAAATTTTCAATAGCTTGCAATCTGCGTCGCGCCTCGGGAGTTAATGCCTTAAGCGGAGGTGCCAGCAGATAACAGAATGCCTTACGGTTACTACGCCCTACTCTTCCACGCATCTGGTGCAAATCGCTTAATCCAAAATTATGCGCTTGATTAATTATAATGGTATTGGCATTTGGAATATCAATGCCACTTTCAATAATAGTAGTTGAAAGCAACACATCATATTCGTAATTTACAAAATCCATGATGAGTTTTTCAAGCTTATCTGGTGCCATCTGACCATGTCCCACACAAACACGTGCATCAGGAACATGGCGATGAATAAGATCTTCTATTTCATAAAGGTTACTTATACGATTATTTACCAGGAACACCTGTCCGTTACGACTCATTTCAAAATTAATTGCATCTGAAATAACCTCTGGATTAAACGTATGCACCTCTGTTTGAATAGGATATCTATTAGGCGGTGGAGTTTGGATAACAGACAGGTCGCGTGCACCCATAAGCGAGAACTGTAAGGTTCTTGGAATAGGTGTTGCCGTCATGGTGAGTGTATCAACATTCACCTTCAGCTGACGAAGTTTTTCTTTTACAGCAACACCAAACTTTTGTTCCTCGTCAATGATAAGTAAGCCTAAATCCTTGAATTTTACAGCTTTTCCAATTAGTTTATGAGTACCTATGATAATATTAATCGTACCATCCTCTAATCCTTTCAATATGCTTGTCGTATCTTTTGCCGAACGAGCACGACTAAGGTAATCCACCTTAACAGGAAATCCCTTCAAACGACTGCTAAAAGTTTGAAAATGCTGATATGCCAACACGGTTGTTGGAACTAAAACCGCAACCTGCTTATTATCGCAAACAGCCTTGAATGCCGCACGTACGGCCACTTCCGTCTTACCAAATCCTACATCTCCACAAATCAGGCGATCCATCGGGCGTGAACATTCCATGTCTTTCTTCACATCCTGCGTTGCCTTCAGCTGATCTGGCGTATCCTCATAGAGGAAACTTGCCTCTAGTTCGTGCTGCATAAAGTTATCTGCAGCATAGCTGAAACCTTTTTCCTTGCGACGTTGCGAGTAAAGCTTGATTAGATCGCGTGCAATATCCTTAATCTTGCTTTTTGTGCGATCCTTCAGTTTTTCCCATGCACCGGTACCAAGTTTATTCACATGTGGTGGTTCACCATCCTTTCCTTTGTACTTTGATACTTTGTGCAGGGAATGAATGGAAACAAATACAATATCATCATTCTGGTAAATGATTTTTATCGCCTCCTGCGTTGTGTTGCCTGTCGGAATTCGTACCAAGCCTCCAAAACGACCAATTCCGTGATCTACATGAACTACAAAGTCGCCAATAGAGAATTGGTTTAGTTCCTTTAGGGTAAGAGCCACTTTTCCTCCACGTGCCTTTTCACTGCGCAGGTTATATTTATGGAATCTATCAAATATCTGATGATCTGTAAAAATGCATGCTTTCAAGTCCTTATCTACAAATCCTTCGTGCAGCGTCTTGTTCACCGGAACGAAATCTATGCCTTGCTCTTCTCCATCGAAAATCTGGCGTCCCATCTCGGCATTTTTCTCCTGAAAGATAGACTTCAGACGTTCATTCTGCTTGGCACTATCTGCCAATATGTAGATTTTATAGCCGTTCGAAATATAATCAAGAAAACTATCGCATACCAAATCGAAATTCTTGTGGAACAATGGTTGGGGAGATATGTCAAAGCGTATAACAGCCGTAGCCTTTCCCGTCGGTCTGGTACCAAATTCTATACGACGATAATCCACAATGCCCTCGGTAAACTGAATGCCATCTATCAACAGTTTCTCACGCACCAGCAACTTGGCATTGTCCTCATCCTCAAGCAATGCCTGAGAAGAGAATCCATTGTCGAAAATTTCCTGGATGCTATCGTGCACAAATACAAAATCCTTCATGGCAAGCACCATGCTTTGCGGCATGAATGAAAAGAGAGAAACGCGTTGTTCAATGCTTCCATTCAGTTCTGGAAGGATAGAAATAGATTCTTTCTTATCGACAGAAAGCTGACTTTGTATCTCAAATGTTCGGATACTATCTACCTCATCCCCAAAGAAATCCACACGATAAGGCTGTTCGCTTGAGAAAGAGAAAACATCAAGAATGCTACCACGCAATGCAAACTGACCAGGTTCATAGACATAGTCCACCTTATGAAAACCAAATTCAGTTAAAGTATGGGATAGCTGCGTAACATCATATTGCCCAGCCTGATTTATAACAAGTGTTCGTTCATCCAGCACTTTCTTGCTAACTACTTTCTCGGCAACAGCTTCTGGGTACGACACAATATAAGGCAGATTGCTTGCCTTTGCCAAACGATTCAAAACTTCTGTTCGAAGGATTTCGCTTGCAGCATCACGCTGTCCATATTTCACAGAACGCCTGAACGATGAAGGGAAAAACAAAACTCTTTCCTCTCCAAGCATTTGCACTAAATCGTGGTAAAAATATCCCGCCTCTTCTGCATCGTTCAAGATAAAGAAAACCGGAGTTTCTTGCTTTAAACGGGCGCTGGCAAACACCATTGGAGTAGCAGACGCACACAATCCCTCCAGAAAAATTTTCTTTGCTGAAGATTTTCCTAGAGATGCCACCAATGCCTTAACCTGTGGATGGCGGAAAAACAGACTTTGCAGTTCTGATATTTCCATGTTATTAAAAATTACCATGCAAAGATAGCATTTTTTGCGGAATTGTAGTAATTTTGTCAGGACATTCAAAAGAAACATGATACAGATTCACAACAGGTTTATTCCTTTCAAGGGTTACAAGGCTATCAACTTATTTGGATTGTGCTTTGTACGAAAAGGTATGACCATGCTTTCTAGCGACATCAGGCATGAACAAATACATACCGCTCAACTACTTGAATGCCTGATTATCTTCTTCTACCCTCTTTATCTTTTGGAATGGATATTCAAACTAATCAAATACCGCAACGCAAACAAGGCCTATCGCGCCATCTCATTTGAACGCGAAGCATATAATAACCAATGCGATAAACACTATTTGACAACACGCAAGCATTATTGCTGGGTGAAATGGTTACTAAAATAATAAATTTTAGTATCTTTGCCGCCAAATTTGAATTTCAATGAAACAGAAGACTTTATATATCTTTTTGCTGCTATGCTTCTCTATGGCTACATGGGCGCAGATGCCAATGAATGGCGGTGGTATTCCTGCCATTCGTGACAACGGGCAACTGGTAAACCCTAACCAAAGAAACGACAGCATCACAAACAAGGTTGATGCAAATTCAGTTCCACGCGAAGTACATGCATGGCAGATTGACCCTCGATTTGGCGAGGTAATCGCTGCCGATGTGGATACGCTCTTCCTGAATTTCCAGAATAGCAACGAAACCTACGGCATGAATGGTGAGTACAACATGTTGGGAAACATGGGTTCACCTCGTTTAAGCCGTATCTTCATTAACCGCAAGGATGCCAGTGATGCCTATTTCCTAGATCCTTACGACTTCTTTGTTCGTCGTCCCGACACCCAACTTTTCTACAACACAAAATCACCATTTACCAATCTATCTTACTGGGCAAGTGGTAATAAGGTTGTGGGTGACGACCGCGTTAAGGCCCTTTTTACCGTAAATGCAAACAAGCGACTGAATTTTGGGTTTGTACTCGACTATCTTTACGGACGTGGCTATTATCAATATCAGGGAACAGGTTTCTTCAATGGAGCATTATTTAGTTCGTTCATCGGTGAAAAATACCAGATGCACGCACTTTTCAGCGCCAACCACATGAAAATGGTAGAGAATGGTGGTATAGAAGACGACAACTTCATTACCCATCCCGAAGACATGTCTCAAAACATTTCTTCAAATACTATTCCTACCATATTAGACCAAACCTGGAACCGAAACGATAGTAAGTCGCTTTATCTCTCACACAGATACAATGTAGGTTTTCATAGAGTTACATTGGATACTATCAGAACAGATAGCACCAGCTTGGCTGTCGATTCTCTAGCAAAGCCAAAGGTTCTCAGCAGCGTGTTCGTTCCTGTTACCAGCTTTATCCACACTTTAGAGGTAGACCACAATCATCACCAGTTTATAGAATATAATTCTCCTTCAAAATACTACAATGACGTGTTTCTTCCTGGCGACTCGGTACTTGACCGCACAAAGTATTTTTCTATCAAGAACACACTTGCCATTCAACTGAAGGAGGGATTCAACAAATGGGCGCAGGCAGGTCTTACAGCCTTTGCCAAGTTTAACTATAGAAGTTACCAAATACCAGGACTGCTGGATGGTCATCAGGTTATTGAAAAATACAACGAAAGCGTTTTCTCTATCGGAGGTATGCTTTCACGCCGACAAGGAAAACACCTCAACTACGAAGCTTTTGCTGAGACATTCCTGTCAAAACCACAAGCAGGCGACTATCATTTGGATGCAAAACTAAGCATGAACTTCAAATTGCTGAACGACACCATTTCGTTCACAGGACATGCCTTCATGAAAAGCCTTACACCTACCTTTTACCTACGCCATTTCCATGGCAAGCACTATTGGTGGGATAATGACTTTGGCAAGGAAACCCGAACCAGACTTGAAGGTATCCTGAACCTGAAGCGTACCGAAAGTACACTACGAATAGCGGTAGAAAACATCGACAAATATACCTACCTTGACAATATATCTTCTTCCTACATGGATAATGAGAAGATCAAGTGGTCAAATGGTGTAGATGTTAAGCAATACAACAAGAGTATCAGGGTATTCACTGCACAGCTTTTGCAGAACTTCAAGCTAGGTATCCTGCATTGGGACAATGAAATTACCTACCAAACTACCAATCCTGATGCAAAAGATGTACTGCCATTGCCAAAACTGAACATCTATAGCAATCTTTACCTCAAGTTTAATCTGGTAAAGAATGTATTGCGAATGCAGATTGGTGGCGACGTTCGTTATTTCACCCGCTACTATGCACCTGATTATGTACCTGGCTTAAATCAATTCTATTTGCAGAACAATGAAAACCGCATTCAGCTGGGAAACTACCCATTCGTGAATACCTATATCAATGCCGAGTGGAAAAGAACCCGCATCTATGCCATGGTGTTCTTCCACGTGAATCAGGGAATGGGCGACCGAATGTATTTCATGGCACCCCACTACCCTGTTAATCCACAGATTTTCAAGCTAGGCATTTCATGGAACTTCTATGATTAAACGCTGGATTCTGATTTTCGCACTCATCTGTGCCGTAGTGCTGGGATTATATTGGTTATTCTTCCATAAGAAAACCATCGAAAAACCCCGCACATGGGATGATATTACAAAAGATGGAACCTTGCATATCGTAACAGAATACAATGCCACTGGTTTTTATGTTGAGGGCGACTCGCTAGCTGGTTTTCAATACGAAATGGCAAAGGCCTTTGCGCAACAGCACAACCTGAAACTAGAGATAACACCAGAAATGCTGCTAAGCAAGCAGATGGAAGGATTATGCTCTGGCAAGTATGACATCCTTGCCAACAACTTGCTGGTAACTTCCGAGAACAAAGATTCTATCCTGCTTTTCTCAAACCCTATCGTGGTAAACAAGCAAGTGTTGGTTCAACGCACCAAGCCAGAGAACGATAGTCTTGGCCTCTACATATCAAGTCCTCTTCAGTTGGGTGGAAAAACCATCTGCGTTACCGAGGATTCACCTGTAATCTACCGCATTCAGAATCTGTCTGAAGAGATGGGTGATACCATCCATATCCGCGAAATCAAGAAGTATGGAGCAGAACAACTGCTGGCTATGGTAGCACATGGCGATATTGACTATGCCGTATGCGACAAGCAAACCGCTCAGCAAATGAAGAACGAGATTGAAGGATTGGACATCAGTCAGGATATCAGCTTTAACCAATTCTATTCATGGGGCGTTCACAGGAGCAATAAAAAATTACTCCAGCACATCAATGAATGGCTGGAGCAATATATCGCAAGTGAAGAATTTGCTATTCTACAGAAGAAATATCTGTTGGATTAGAGTTGTCGTTTCTACGCGAAATGCGCGACAATACCGCTCCATACAGCATTGATGTGCAACTGATGTAATATGCCAGAATAACCAATATCAAAAACGAAGTTACCATTGAGGCAATAAAGTAAACGGCAGTGAAATAGCCAGGTAAATCACCCTCATCCCCCATCATAATGCTCAACTGTGCCTTGTAGTCTATGAAGATGCAAGTTGCCGAAGGCATCAGGCACAAAGCCACCAATACTATCATCACTATCAACAGTAATACTTCACATCCAAGGAATGACATGAACCCTTTGGTTGTGAGCTTTAAGGAAGCCGTAATAGAATCAATCAAGGAAGAGGTTCCCAAACTGAAATCAATCACCTGATTGCGAATCCAGAAGCATAGGAAAACACCCAGAATGCCCATAGGAATAAGCAACCACACACTCATCGTATATAAATAATAGGTTATTGCCAGGAACAAAGTCCATTCAAACATTCCCCAAACCAGCACCAGCAATGAGCGACGTGAAAGCGCCAAGGTAGGTTTCCATACCGATTTCCATGTGATCTGCGGAATGAATCCATGCTCGGTGAATTTCTTGAAGATGGCAAATACCATTACTTCAAAGAACAGTAGCAACAAAAGAAAGGCACCCATCAATGCAAAAACGCCCAGTGAGATATCGCCTAATGACTTGGTGCCTAACATCACCTGAACTACCGAATCTATCTTCATTACCGATAGAAAAGCACACAACACACTAATGCCAAGCATCAGCATTCCACACGACAAAAGCAGCATGGTGGCATTACGGTTAATCAGGTTGCACCCATCCTGCAAGGCACGAACATTTGTCTTTATGTGTAAAAACGGCTTTATTTTTTTCTTTTTTTCCATTGCGCAACGATAAATATTCATATCGAAAGCAAAAGTACAACAAAATTCTTTTATCTTTGCGTTTAAATAAACAATAATGGTTAAATAATGAAATACGCAGAAGAAATAGAGTTGCGTTGGGGATTCATTGGTTGTGGCGAAGTAACCGAGAAGAAGAGCGGTCCTGCCTTCAACATGATTCCTGGTTCAAGCATACATGCGGTAATGAGTCGTGACGAAAACAAGGCCCGTTCGTATGCCGAGCGCCATGGTATCCCCCATTGGTACACCGATGCGCAGGAACTTATCAACGACCCTGATGTAAATGCCATCTACATTGCCACGCCACCATCTTCTCATGCCACATTTGCCATTATGGCCATGCATGCCGGAAAACCCGTGTACATTGAAAAGCCCATGGCTGCCAGCTATTACGACTGCACCCGCATCAACCGCATCTCGCAGCAAACTGGCGTGCCTTGCTTCGTAGCCTACTACCGCAGATATCTTCCTTATTTTAAAAAGGTGAAAGAACTGCTGAACGAAGGGCGCATCGGAAAGATTATCAACGTACAATTAAGGTTTTCTGTTCCTCCACGCGACCTTGACTATAACAATAGCCAAAACCTGCCTTGGCGTCTTCAGCCAGATATTGCAGGTGGCGGATATTTCTACGACCTGGCTCCTCATCAGTTGGATTTGCTGCAAGACTATTTCGGCTGCATCCTTGATGCTTCTGGCTATTGTGCCAATCGTGCCGGACTATACGAAGCAGAAGATACCGTAAGCGCCAGTTTCCGTTTCGAAGACGGATTGATTGGTTCTGCATCATGGTGTTTTGTAGGGCATGAATCTGCCACAGAAGACCGCATTGAAATCTTTGGAGAAAAAGGACAGATTCGCTTTAGCGTATTCAACTATGCCCCTATCAAGATTCAAACCGAAACTGGAACCGAAGCCCTACATATCGAAAATCCTGAATATGTTCAGTTGCCATTGATCAAATCCGTAGTAGAGCACCTGCAACACAAGGGGACTTGTATCTGTGATGCCATCAGTGCCACACCTACCAATTGGGTAATGGACAAAATTCTTGGTAAACTATAACCCTATGAAAAGAATACTCCTTGTACTTCTACTGATAAGTTATTTCTGCCCTAATAAGGCACAAGATCTGGCCGAATCTATTCCCGATTCAGCAGAGATTGCAGTAAGTGATAGCATAAAGCCCAAAAAGAAGAATCCATTAGGCATCTTGGGCAATATCATCGAGGAGTTCAATGCATCGGACACCACCTATATTACCCCAAACATGTACAACTATGCGTTGATGATACAGAACACTAGTACATTCGAGAATTTTATCATTGCAGGGAAAGATATTGATGGTAAAAAAAGAGAACTTCATTTAGCACCTCGCCCTACACCACGTATAGGTGGCTATTTTGGATGGAGATGGATTTTCCTGGGCTATACCTTTGACATCAGTCCATTGCTGAGCGGTAAAAAGAACCACACAAACAAGACAGAGTTTAACCTTAGTCTTTACACTTCACTGGTGGGTATCGATGTGTATTTCCGTAGCACAGGCGACGACTTTAAAATCATGAACGTGAATGATTTCAAGGATTCGCCAAACGAACAGATCGATAACAACTTCTCGGGTCTCGATGTGCACTCAAAGGGTGTGAACCTTTACTATCTGTTTAACCACCGTCATTTTTCATACCCTGCTGCCTATGCGCAAAGCACCGTTCAGAGAAAAAGCTGCGGTTCATTCAAGTTGGGATTCTCATACTCTTACCACCGCATTAATTTCGCATCTTCTACCCTGCCTCAGCCTATCCTGAACAAGATCAGCGACGACATGAGGTTCGACCGAGTAAAATACTCCGACTATGCCATTAGCTTTGGTTACACCTACAATTGGGTGGCAGCACGTAATTTCTTAATAAACATATCATTGTCGCCTGCCCTCAACTACATCCATTCGCACATTAAACTTGAAGACGGACAAAGTGATGTAACACCTTGGGATAACATCAAGCGCTTTAACTTTCACAACCTGAACTTTGATTTCGTGGGTCGCTTAGGTATGGTTTATAACAACAACAAGTACTTTGCTGGTGTTTCGGTAGTGGCCCACTCGTTCAACTATAACAAAGACAAGTTCTCACTGAACCAAAGCTTTGGCTCAGTAAACGTGTATGTGGGTTTCAATTTCAAGAAACGCAAGGAGTTTTTGAATTATTAGAAAGACGTAGATACAAAAAAGGGAGGTGTTTGAAAAGCACCTCCTTTTTGTTTTATCTAGATTCTACTCTGATCAATCACTTCACCGCAATGCACTCGATTTCTACACGACCACCCTTTGGAAGATCCTTTACTGCCATGGCAGAACGAGCAGGAAATGGTGCCTCGAAGAAAGTTGCATATACCTCGTTAACAGCAGCAAAATCGTTGATGTCTGCCAGGAAAACACAAGTCTTTACCACATTGCTCATATCCAATCCAGCCTCTGCAAGGATGTTCTTGATGTTGGTAAGACTCTGACGTGCCTGTTCCTTTACACCACCTTCTGCAAAGTTACCGGTTGCAGGATCAATTGGCAGCTGGCCTGAAACAAACACCATTCCATTTGCCTCAATAGCCTGACTATAAGGACCAATAGCACCTGGTGCCTTGGTTGTTGAAATTGCGCTTTTCATAACGATATTTAGAATTTAATGTTTAGCATCTTTACCACAGCACTCATCTTCTCGAATGTAGTGATGCGGGTTGGAACCAATGGCAATCTAAGTACATTCTCGCACACGCTCATCAGGTTCAGCATGGCCTTTACACCAGCAGGGTTACCATCTACAAACAACAAGCTGAACAACTCGGTGAAACGATGATGAATCTTCAGGGCATTGGCGTAATCACCATTCAATGCCAAGCGAACCATGCGGCTGAACTCCTTTGGCAGTGCATTACCAATTACAGATATTACACCCACGGCACCCAATGTAATCAATGGGAAGGTAATGCCATCATCGCCCGAAATAACATCAAAGTTCTCTGGTTTGTTCTTGATGATATCATCCATCTGGGTAATGTTACCAGATGCCTCCTTGATAGCCACAATATTCTCAAAATCACGAGCAAGGCGCAAGGTAGTTTCGGCAGTCATGTTCACACCTGTACGGCCAGGAACATTGTAAAGCACGATAGGCAGAGGTGATGCCTCTGAAATTGCCTTGTAATGCTGATAGATGCCTTCCTGAGAAGGTTTATTGTAATATGGAGTAACAGAAAGAATTCCCTGGAATCCGCTGAAATCGCCATTCTTCAATGTATCTACAATAGCCTGCGTATTGTTGCCACCGCAACCTAACAGCAAAGGAATACGACCTGCAACCTGCTTCACTACCAACTGCTTGATGGCTGTTTTTTCTTCCTCGGTAAGAGTTGGAGTTTCGGCTGTAGTACCCAGCACACAAAGAAAATCGGCGCCATTCTCTACCAGCTGCTCAACCAATGATTGCAGCGCAGTGTAGTCAACGTTGCCATCTTCCTTGAATGGGGTGATCAAGGCTACACCCATTCCTTTAAATACATTCTGTATCATAAAATATGAAATCTTCGTTTAATTTGGATGCAAAAGTACACATTTTCTTTTAATTCTCTATCATCTTCAGGAAAGTTTCTTCATCCACAATTGCCACACCCAGCTTGTTCGCTTTCTCAAGCTTTGCAGGGCCCATGTTCTCACCGGCAAGGATGAAACTGGTTTTTGCCGAAATGCTGCCTACGTTCTTTCCTCCGTTCTTCTCTATCAGAGCCTTGTACTCATCACGTGAATGATGTGCAAATACGCCACTGATGACAATGCTCTTTCCCTGCAGCTTGTCGGTGCGTTCATCCATCACTTGCTGACTCAATGCCATCTGCAATCCATTTGCACGCAATTCTTCAACAATACGCAGGTTTTCTGGGTTCTGGAAATGGCGGATAATGCTTTCGGCAATCACCTTTCCTACTCCCTCTACATGCAGTAAATCGTCTAGGGATGCCTGCATCAGCAAATCAATATTAGGAAAGGCATGTGCCAGTAATTTTGCCGTGGTCTCGCCTACGAAGCGTATGCCAAGAGCAAACAGAACTCGTTCGTAAGGTACTTCTAACGATGCCTTTACGCTATCCATCGCCTTCTTTACCGATTTACTCTTGAATCCTGCAATGCTTTGAAATTCCCATGGATTCAAGGCATAGAAATCATCCACGGTCTGTATTTCGCCCTTGCGATAGAACATATCGTATAATCCTACCACATCCTTGATGAAACCTCGCTGATAGAACAAATCTACCGTTTCGGGACCAAGGCTATCTATGTTCATTGCCTTTCGGCTAATGAAATGCTCAATCTTTCCCTTGATCTGTGGAGGGCAAGCCACATCGTTAGGGCAATAGTGTGCTGCCTCGCCTTCGTATCTCACCAACTCTGTTCCACACTCAGGACAAGTACGGATAAAGCCTACCTTGTCACCCAGCATGAACGAGCGCGCATCCAGGTCTACTCCTGTAATCTTAGGAATGATTTCACCACCCTTCTCCACATACACCATGTCGCCAATGTGCAGGTCAAGGTTGGCAATAACATCGGCATTATGAATAGAGGCACGCTTTACTACAGTACCTGCCAGCTGAACGGGTTCAAGGTTGGCAACAGGAGTTACCACACCTGTTCTTCCCACCTGGTAGGTTACCTTTTCCAAGCGTGTAAGCGCACACTCTGCCTGGAACTTGTAGGCAATGGCCCAGCGAGGCGACTTGGCTGTAAACCCAAGATTTCTTTGCTGTCGCAATGAATTAACTTTCAGCACAATGCCATCGGTTGCCACAGGCAGGTTCTTGCGTTCCTTATCCCAATAATTGATATAGTCGAGCACCTCCTGAAGGGTCTTGCACTTACGCATTCCCTCACTTACCTTAAAGCCCCAGCTACGTGCTGCCTCAAGGTTTTCGTAATGTCCATCGCAAGGCAGTTGCTCACCTAACAGATAATAAAGATATGAATCAAGGTTGCGATGTGCCACCTCCTTAGAGTTCTGCAGTTTCAAGCTGCCAGATGCCGCATTTCTAGGGTTAGCAAAGAGGGATTCCTCGCGTGCTTCGCGCTCGGCATTCAACTGTTCAAAAACCTTCCAGGGCATCAGTATCTCACCACGAATTTCAAATTCGTCTGGATAATTTCCAGGAGCCAGCTGCAAAGGAATGCAACGAATGGTCTTTACATTCTCGGTAACATCATCACCACGAACGCCATCGCCTCGGGTAACCGCCTGCACCAGGCGTCCATCACGGTAAGTCAGCGAAATTGAGGTACCATCATACTTCATCTCACAGCAAATGTCGAACTCCTCTCCTTCCAGGCCCTTCTTCACGCGTTCATAGAAATCTGCCACCTCTGCTGCCGAATAGGTGTTTGCCAGCGACAGCATAGGATAACGGTGCTCTACCTGCTTGAAATCATTGCTAAGGTCGCTTCCCACACGCATGGTAGGCGAATTAGGATCTGCCATCTCTGGATGCAACGCTTCCAAATCCTGTAGTTCGCGCATCAGGTGGTCGAACTCCTGATCCGAAATCTCGGGAGCGTTGTTAATATAATAGTTATGGTTATGCCGATGCAGTTCTGCTCGCAACCATGTTATTCTTTCTTGTTCACTCATACCCTATTATCGTAATGACTGTAAATACTCTTGGAAATGTTCCTTAGAACCGTTGAACACGTTGATGTCTACCTCATCCTGAATGCCACTCACATATCCATCGCATGCCAGCTGCCAGAAGTACATGTGAGCATATGGCTTGAATTCTCCATAGCGTGCCACCCAAAGGTCATAGTCTTGCAACTCTTGTGATGCCTTGCTCAGGTGATGCTTGATAAAACCCTGGTTCACATATAGCAAAGGCTTTACGCCAAAATGCTTCTCTACACCTTTCAGCCAGTACAGCACTTCCTGGAACATCTTTTCATCCGTTCCCCATCGCTGCTTAATGTACTTGTCGGTAGGTTCCAAATCCAGCACCGGAGGCAAGTCTCCCTTTCTGATATCTGCATGCTGAATAAACCAGTCAAGCTGTTCCTTTGCCGGCATTGAAGAGAAGAAATGATAGCTGCCAATAGGCAATCCCAGTTCTCTGATCTGTTTCGAATCTTCCTCGTAGTAAGAGTTAAAGACCGTAACACCCTCGGTGCATTTGATGAACACAAACGAAACGGGATAATCTACGGTTTCTTCCTTGATGCGCTTGCGGGTGTATCTGCCTAGGCTTGAGATGCGCAGATACTTCCATGCAATGTTGCAAGGTTGCTTTTTCCTGGTAAGGTGCTGGTAACGGGCAATGTCGATGCCATACACCCTGTCCTCGCTGTAGAGCAGGCGTTCGCCCTGGAACTCATCCTTCTTCCAGATGCCACACATGGCTACGCCTTCGGCATTCGAGAACATGCCAAATCCCTGGCGTATGCCTCCTTCCCATGTTCCCCAATAGATAGAGCCATTGGCGTAGTAATAGTCGCCTGCACCATCAGGAATGGTGTCATTCAGGAACGTTCCCTCGTAATAGTCTCCATTGGCAAAGAACGCCCTTCCATCCAGCATATTATTGCTCTGGAACACACCCGTAAACCACGATTTACCAGCCACATAGCTGCCATATCCCTCGGGTTGCCCGTTGTTCCATTTTCCTTGGTAAATATGATTGTCGGCATAGCGGCACACACCTGTTCCGTGTGGCACTACACCTTTTAGTTCTCCTGTATAGATACTCCCATCTGTAAGCCTCAGCATACCCACATAAGGGTGAACAGAGTCTATTTCGCTGCGATTAACGCTATCGGGATTAAGGGCAATGTCGGTTAGGTCAAACCAAGCATTGCTAATGAACGATGCCTCATCTGGGCATCCATCTGTTAGTTTGCACGAGAAAGAATCCTCGTCATAATCCACACCCTCGCATGCCAGTTCCAGCATTCCTGTAGGCGAAGCATAAAGGGCAGATACATTGTAATTATAGCACCACTCTACTTTTCCGGGGTGCTGCATGACCTTTTCCATAAAGTCGGCCAAACTATCCAGCGTTGCCTTCTGATTGTTCAGTTCCTGGCGCAACTGCTTCATTTCCAAGAAACCGTCATCATCCTTAAAATGGGTTTTGTCGTAGTAGTCCATCTCCTTCATCTGGTGCTTGTATGCCTCTTCGCGCTGCTCCAGATAAGCCATTGTAAGGCTGATGATTTGTTCGGTGCTATCCTGCAATGCCTCAACGTCAATATCTTTCTGCATCAGCGTGGCATTGCCCTTCACGGCACCGAAAGGTGAGCTGATGTAAGCTAAATCCAGTTGGGTATGCTGGCAGTCGTCTGGATTGAACGACATGCCGCGAATACCCTCTGCCGGATTATATACACGAAAGTACAAATGCCTATCGCCCATCTTCATGGAATAGCTAAAGCGATTCTTCATCACCAGCGTAGCATGTTTCCACCTGCTTTCACTCACAGGCCAGGCATAGTAGGTCAAAAGCAGAACAGTAATGATTGCCACTACTGCTCCGCCAATGTATAGTACTTTCTTTTTGTTCATTTTATTTAGTCAACGAGTCTACAAGTCAACGAGTCTACAAGTCTACGAGTCAACAAGTGGCCCTTCGGGTAGCGAAAGCGATAGCCATAGCGATAACTTTGCGTCTATGCGACTTTGTGTCTCTGCGTCTTTTAAACTCTTAAACTTTTAAACCCTTTAAACTTTTAAACCTTTACTTTCTCTTCTTAGATTTCTTCTTTCCAACCTTCTCTACGTTGCCATCCTTCACAACGTTCTTTGGCTGCTCTTCCTTCAGCAAGCCACGATTCTCGAGCAAAGCCTTGATTTCTGGCTTACGGCCACGGAAGTTCTGGTACATCTCCATACCATCGGCAATACCACCAGGGGTAAGAACATGCTTGCGGAACTTCTCTGCCACTTCCTGATTAAAGATGTCACCGGTTTCCTTGAATGCCTGGAATGCATCGCAATCCAAAACCTCCGACCACATATAGCTGTAGTAACCAGCGGTATAGCCACCACCCATGGTATGGCTAAAGTTGGTAATGCGGTAACGAGGCAAGATCTGTGAAGGAATGCCACGCTCTGCCAGCTTCTTGCTTTCAAAGTCCATTACGTTCAGGTCGGCAGGAACCTCACGCAGCACGTGCAAGTCCATATCTGCCAATGATGCAGCAACATACTCTACGGTTGCAAAACCCTGACCATACTTGCCACTCTCCTGCAGCTTCTTTACCATTTCCATTGGGATAACCTCACCAGTCTTGTAGTGCTTAGCATAAACTGCCAATACCTCTGGCTCCATTGCCCAATGCTCGTTAATCTGTGAAGGAAGCTCAACAAAGTCGCGCTCGGTACCAGCAACGCCACCATAGTGAACATCACGGAAGAATGAGTGAAGCGCATGACCAAACTCGTGGAACAAGGTCTCTACGTTATCTGGAGTAAGCAATGCTGGCTTACCAGGAGTAGCAACAGGCATGTTGCAAACATTCACTACTACAGGAATAGTGCGCACGCCATTCTCGTACTCGCTGCCACGGAAACTGGTACACCATGCACCGGCACCCTTGCCATCACGCAATTCATAGTCGCTATAGAACAATGCCAAGGTCTTTCCATCCTTGTCGATTACTTCCCACGACTTTGCAGTTGGTTCATATACAGGCAGGTCAGGGCGCTCGCGGAAGGTAACGCCATACAGCTTGTTTGCTACATAGAACACACCCTTCAGCACATTGTTTACCTCGAAGTAAGGCATGATTTCCTCTTCATCGATGGCATACTTGGCAGCCTTTGCCTTTGACTGATAGTACATAAAGTCCCATCCTTCTGGTTCAAAGTTGCCACCTTCCTTGCGAATTTCGGCACGGATATCAGCAATTTCTTCCTTTGCCTTTTCTACTGCAGGCTTCCAAACCTCATCCAGCAAAGCATATACGTTCTCCTCGTTCTTTGCCATACGATCTTCCAATGCCAGCTGAGCATAGTCCTCAAAGCCCATCAGCTTAGCCTTCTGCAAACGCAGGGTAACCAGCTTGCGAGAAATCTCCTTGTTGTCGTACTCATTGTTCTGGTTACCACGATTGTAGTATGCATTGTAAACCTTCTTGCGCAGCTCACGGTTCTTGCAGTACTGCAGAACTGGGTTACAGCTAGGGCGCTGCATGTTGAACATCCACTTGCCTTTCTGTCCGTTAGCCTCGGCCAAACGTGCAGCAGCATCAATATCACCTTGTGGAAGACCTTCAAGATCAGATAGCTTCTCTACGGTAACATAGGTGTTGTTTGTCTCGTGCAGCAGGTTCTGTGAGAACTGCAGCTGCAGCATTGAGATTTCCTGGTTCAGGTTTCTCAGCTGCTCCTTCTGTGCATCGTTCAGCAGGGCACCACTCTTTACAAAGCCCTTGTAGGTCTTTTCCAGAAGCGACTTCTGCTCCTTGTTCAGGTTGAACATTGCCTGGTTGTCGTAAACTTCCTTCACCTTTGCAAACAACTCTGGATTCATGTAGATATCTGCAGAGTGAGCAGAGAACAGCGGAGACATCTCCTTCTGCAAGGCACGCATCTCTTCGGTAGAGTTACTGCTTGACAATGGGCCGAAAGTGCTCTGAACCTTGTCGAGCAACTTACCGCTGCGATCCAATGCCTCGATGGTGTTCTCGAATGTAGGACGTGCACGGTTCACGATAATTGCATTTACTTCTGCCTTCTGCTCCTCCATACCCTTGAGGAAGCCTTCACGATAGTTGTCCAGCGTAATCTGGCTGAATGGTGCAATCTGGAATGGGGTGTCGAACTCCTTGAACAAAGGGTTCTGCGCCATTGCAGAAGATGCACACATCACCATAGCTGCCATTAAAATCTGTTTTTTCATTGTATAATAATAAGTTATTTTGAATATACTGCACTTGCAGGCAAACGCTTCTTCAGGTTTGCCATTCCCAGAGCAACGACTGCGGTAACGGTAGAGGCATGCTCATTGTACTGCGCAATGCTCTTGTTCATCACGTCGCGCTCGGTATGCCAAATTTCACCATAGTCAAAGTTCAGGCCTTCTGGGTCGGTAAGGGTAAAGCCACAGGTTGGCACACCTGCCATGCCAAACGAACTGTCGTCTGAACCTCCAGGAGCTGTAGGCTGACGGCGTGCAGGAACCTTCACTACCTCGAATGGATAGTCGGCACGAATCTGCTTAACTGGTTCACACACCTTTACCATATCGTCGTACCACTCTTCTGGAACACGGATTGCTGTAGGTGCCAAAGGACCGCCATCACGGTTAAACATGTTCACCACGTTAGGCATCTGGTTCTTGTGAGCCTTTACGTATGCCAATGAGCCAAACAAGCCAAATTCCTCGGCAGCAAATGCCACGAATACGATGCTACGCTTTGGCTTGGCACCACTTGCCATAATCTGGCGTGCAGTTTCCATCAGCACGCAGATGCCGTTTCCATCGTCTACACCACCAGTAGCACTGTCGAATGCATCCAGGTGCGCACCAATGATGATGCACTCTTCTGGCTTCTCGGTACCCTTAATGGTAGCCACCACATTGTGATACTTGATAGGACCCATGCGGAAGTGGTTGCGAATGTCGAACTCCAGCTGAATGTCACGACGCTCCTCTGCCATCTTGCGAATCTTGTCGTACTGAGCAGCATCCAGCTTGATGTCGCACCAGGTAGGCAACTTATCAAAGGTAACGCTCATGTCGTTCATCATAGGGCGGTCATAAAGTGCACGCAAAGGCACTTCAGAACGCTGAATGAAACCCAGTGCACCTGCCTCGATCATTTCCTTCATGAAAAGGCCAGGACGCTTCTTCAATGGTTTTGGAGTAAACTCGGTGCGGTTCTGGTATGCCTTCATTCTGCCTTCGGCATTCTCCTTGGCAATTACCTCGTTCTCGGCAATGATTGCCTGGCGGATAGAATCTTCCTTGGCATTCATGTACAATGGCCATCCGCTGTTAAGGCCTTCAACCAGCACCCATGCACCCTTAATAAGGCCTTTCATGCGGTTGAACTCTGCCCTGCTCTGTGGTTCGCAAACCACATGTCCACGCTGAATGCCGTGTGTTCCGCTGGTGCACGATGGCGTTACAAAGTGCAGGTTCATGCTCTCTTCACCCAGCATACGACCAAACCAAGGACCACGGTTAAAGCCTACAGGAACCTGTCCTGCCTCTTCCAGCTTTACCTCCAATCCCATTTCCTTGAATTCTTTCACAACCCAGTCGCGTGCATCTTCGTATGCACCCGAACCTGTTAGTCTTCCGCCAAAGCGGTTGGTCAGGATATCTAGATAATAC
>JAGHTY010000048.1 GCA_018065125.1 Candidatus Minthousia equi | reverse complement strand
CTGCAAACTAGACGAGATAGTAGATTTTGCTGGTATCCAGATGTATGTAGATACCCCTGTTAAACGCTACAGTAGCGGTATGACTGTTCGCCTGGGTTTTGCTGTAGCCGCCCATCTTGAGCCGGAGATTCTAGTGGTTGATGAAGTCCTTGCCGTTGGTGATGCCGAGTTCCAGAAGAAAGCCATCGGCAAGATGCAGGATGTAGCAAAGAATGATGGAAGAACAGTTCTGTTCGTTAGCCACAATATGGGAGCTGTAAAAAGCTTGTGTATTCGTGGAGTTGTTCTGCAAGACGGCTGTTTGTACTATGAAGGGAATGTAAATGAAGCTGTAGATGTATATACAAATCAATGCTGTGTCATCGAGACAAATACTATTGTTGAACGTATAAATCACAAAGTAGATTATATAGATATACATAAGATAGTATTCAATGGTACCGAGTCGTCAGATAGTATAGTCTATGGCAATCAAGATGCTATAGAATTGCGTATTGATGGATATACAAAGATTCCTGCCGATGTGTCTGCCAAAATAATCTTCAAGACGCTCTCTGGCGTACCAATCATGTGCTATGCCGAGGGTCGATGCACAGGAGAATTGGAGCATATTAATGGCAATTTCTCCTTCGTTCGTAGTATCTCCCTGCCAAAGTACATGGCGCAAGGTGATTATATGATAGATATCTGTCTTCACAAACCCAGTCTCCTTGATTATTTCTATGCCAAGAATTGTGTGATACTTCATATACAGCATTCTGATATTATAAATGGTCTTCCTTTGAAGTTAGACGTAGAAGGATCTTTTAGTATGATTTCTAAATAAATAAAGAATCAAAAAAGATGAAGACGAAGATTGTGTATTCAGTTGTTAGTACAGAAATCAATGGTTTGTATGTTTCAAGTCAAAAACTAAATTTTCAAAATACAAATTTGCATTCAAACAAATATACCGTGCCATTATACATAGATATTTGAAAGGAGATAAAATAAGGGCAAAAGTCATAATTAAAGCTGCAATAGATTTTGTTGGTTTTAGTCCCAAAATTGAATATGTAGGATAATATATAAGTTTCTAGGTTCATAAAATAATGAGTTATCGTATAAATACAAAAGTAGTATATGTTTTAGTCAGTTGTGAATCGGATTACTACTGTGAACAGCTATTGATGAGTCTGTTCTCCCTGAAATATTATAACCCTGATGTTGATGTAGAATTGATTACAGACTCAAAAACATATCAATCTTTTGTTGGTAACAGAGCTATGATTAAAAAAGATTGTAACAGAACCAGAGTTTTTGATTTACCTAATGAATTGAATAGGGAACAAAAAAGTCGTTATCTCAAAACTAATTTACGAAATCTTATTCATGGTAATTATTTATTCTTAGACACAGATACAATAATTACGGGTAGTATAGCAGAAATAGACAATCTACGATGTGATGTTGGTGCTGTGCTTGATTCCTTTTCGTTAGAGGGGAAGGATTGTTTTTAGCAGAAATGTTGTATCAAAATTGGGATAGTTTAACAAATGTCTGAAATTTATGATAAAAACCGAGCAATGCGTAATACATTATATCTTTATGGAAGAATGCTGGTTACGATGTTGCTGAATCTGCTGACAACAAGATTGGTTCTGCAAAATCTTGGAGTCCGGGATATGGGAACGTATGCTGTCGTTGGAAGTGTGATTTCTTCAGTAACATTTCTGGGAGGTTCAATAGGTGAGGCCGTACAACGGTTTATTACCTATGAATTAGGAAAAAAAGATGGAAATGTGAATACCGTCTTTAATTCTTGTCTGAATGTTATATTTCTCATTATTTTTTTGTTTGTCATTTTATTGGAAACTGTAGGAATATGGCTATTGGATACGAAATTGAATATACCCGCAGATAGTATATCCACTGCCTATTGGGCTTTTCATTTTTGTGTTATTACGTTTATTGTTGATACATTCTGTATTCCATACGATAGCATTATTGTGGCACATGAAAAAATGAATGTGTTTGCAGGAGTTACAATACTTAAGGTGGTTTTAACCTGTATTGTGGCATTTTCTATCTTATACTTTGATAATCGTTTGCTTGCCTATTCTTTAGGACTTATGGCAATCTCCATTTTTATCAGAGTATTGTATCAAATTTATTGTAGAACAAAATTTCCTTCAGAAATAAAATATCAACTAAGCATAGATAAAGATATTATTAAAGAAATTGCCCGTTATTTTGGAGTAACATCGTTCGGCTCTGTATTATATGTTTCGTCGCATCAGGGGATTGTGTGGGTGATAAACATACTTGTGGGCGTAAGCTTGAATACTGTATTTAACATAGCAAATCAACTCAAGAATGCAATGCTATCCTTTTCCATGAACATAAACCGTGCCATTTCTCCCCAGATAACAAAGACATACGCAAATGGGATGATGCACGAGCACAAGAATCTTGTAAATGTAGGAATGCGACTGAATGCATTTATGATGCTGCTGATTCTATTCCCATTTATTTTTTATGCAGACACATTCATGCAATTGTGGTTAAAGGATGTTCCTGAATACACCGTGTTTTTTGTTCAGTTGATTGCTTTTTCTGCTTTCTTTGATTGCCTGATGCAGTCGATAGGCTCTGCGGTTTTCGCTACAGGACGGATAAAAGCTTTCTTGTTGGTTACGCGTTCATTCTATCTATTGGTGCTGCCTCTTATGTATTTTACCTACAAATATACATTGTCACCTAAAAGCCTGATCTGCTCTGTTGTGTTGATGGATCTGCTTGCAATGTTCATCCAGATGATTATTGTTGTAAAACAGAAGATTGTGGATCTGAGGGATGGCATAGTCATTCCTATGATGCGGATTGGATGTGTATCCATTCTTTCTGCCATAATATGTGCCTCATTAAGAGCATTCTTGCCACATGATGTCATAGGCCTTATTCTTCTCTGCCTCCATCACACTATAACTATATTACCCTTTATGGTTATTATAGGAGCTACATCAGGGGAGAAGGCAAAAATAAAGCAAAAGATGAAAAGCTTCCATTGGATAGCGCAAAGTAATGAGAATCCTTTTCATAACAAATAATCTTCCGCCCCTTGTTGATGGAGTTGGTGATTATACCTATAACCTTGCTCATGAGTTTGCAAAGCATGGGCATGAGGTGCATGTTGTATGTATAAATAGGGAGGAGATACGTGATGACTATAAGGATATACACGTTGCAAAGATTGTAAAAAAATGGAATAAGCTGGCAGGAAAAGATATTGCTGTGTATATACGGGAGAATGGGATAGAGGTGGTGTCATTACAGTATGTCCCATACGCTTATCATTCTAAAGGATTGCCATTTGGCCTCATAACGGCTTTGAAGGAAATAAAAAAGACAGGTGTTCGGCTGATGACCTTCTGCCATGAGGTATGTATAGGATTGTGGGATAAGCATACTGTAAAGAATGTTATATACGCTGCCACCATGCAATATATTACAAAACAGGTTTTGAATTGCAGCGACAGCGTGGCAACAAGCATAGATCACTATGCACGCAAGATTCGACAGTTCAGTCCTAAACATAAAGATGTCGTTTGTATTCCTATAGCCAGCAATGTGCCTGTTACCACAAAGTCTACTGAAGAGTTATTTGTGCTAAGACGCTCTGTAGCTGATAATGATCAGCAAAAGATAATCGGTTTCTTTGGCTGCCGTGATTGCGAGACGAGCATAAAGGCTATTGAGGAGCTTCAGAAGGAAGGACATGACCTGAAAATGCTATTTATCGGAAAGGTATCAGAAAAGACACTTTCGCTGATTCCCAATGATGCTTATACTACAGGCATTCTGGATATTGAAGATATTGATCAGTATCTACGGATTGCAGATGCCATTGTTATTCCTTGCAAGAATGGTGTCTCTTTCAAAAATGGTGCTTTTATTGCCGCATTGAATGCCAACAAACCAGTCATAACTGCGTCCGGCTTCATGACTGATGAAGACATATATAATGTGAAAGACCTTTCTTTCGTTGACTTTGACAACATTAAGAGAATAAAAGAATCACTGCTTCCGGTACTTAAAAGCAGCTATAAGCAGACTGAGCGTTATATAGAAATTAAGGAGGTATGCTCTTTTAATAATGCTTATGCCAAGTATTTGAACACCTTGCTATGAAGATACTGATAAATACTGTATGTTTCTATCCAAATATTGGAGGGTTAGAAACAATGAATATGCTTCTTTGTTCGGGTTTAGCAAAGAGAGGGCATCAAGTTACAGTACTCGCTCCAAGCTATCCAGATAAAGACTACGATGATTCGGCCTATCCGTTTAGAATCATCAGGCAAGCATCTTCATTGACGCTATTTAAAGAATATCTTAAATGCGACGTATTCTTTCATCGTCAGATATCATTAAAAGCAGTATGGCCTGTTATGCTATGGCCGTTCAAAAAGTGGGTGTGCTCCTATCATATGTGTGAATTTGATAATTTTGACAATGGGACAATTAAGGGAAGACTAAAAATGTTCTTCTCTAAGTTTCCACATAATATTGCCGTCAGTAAAAAAGTTGCAGAATGTTTATGCCTACCCAATGCAACGATTATACCTAATGCATATAACAATCAGTTATTCATAGATACAAAAAATAAAGAACGAAGCGGTTTTATCTACGTAGGAAGGCTAGTATCTGTCAAAGGTATATTGCTGTTAATAGATGCATTTGATCAGTTCGTTAAACAATATCCCGAGAACAAGAATGCTCATCTTACTATAGTAGGAGATGGAGAAGAAAGAGAAGAGGCAGAAAGATTTGTTAGGCGGAATAATCTGGGTTTACGAGTTCGTTTCAAAGGAATGTTAAAAGGCAAAGAACTTGTTGATGAGATGAACAGGCATCTCTGTCAGGTTGTACCAAGTATATATAACGAAGCATTCGGCATCGTTGCACTGGAAGCTATGGCCACAGGATGCATAGCATTGGTTTCTGATGGTGATGGCTTACAGGAGGCTATTGGTGATTGTGGATTTACGTTTAAGAAAGGAAACGTAGATGACCTTTATAATAAGTTATCAATTGTTGCAGATTTATCATGCGCAGAGATTGTACAGCTTAAAAGAAAGGCAATGGACAGATGCTCAGAGTTTACGCCAGAGGAAGTTGTAAATCGTTATGAAAAAGTCTTGATTGGCTAATATGAAGATTCTCGTTTCTCATCCTCATGGCAATGCAAATACGCGCAGTGCGGTATATGGGTTTTATGAGAAAGGACTGCTATATCGTTATATAACATCGGTAGCAGTATTTTCTTCTGGATTGTGGCATTTTGTGGCTTCACTGCCAGGAATGAAAATGTTTTGGAGGAAAACGTATGATGATAAGATAAAGGCTTCTACAAGATGTTTTCCTTACAAGGAGTTGGGCAGACAGCTTTCAGCAAAGCTAAGTCTGAAATACTTTACTAAACATGAAATTGGTGCTTTTTGTACTGATAAAGAATGTGAATACATAGACAAGAAAACAGCAATTGCTGTTCTTAAGAATCCCCTGAATATTGATGCTGTTTACTGTTATGAGGATGTAGCATTACATACTTTTCGCAAGGCAAAGAAATTAGGGAAGACTTGTATTTACGATCTGCCAATAGGCCATTGGAGGGCAATGCGTGTATTGCTGGATGAGGAAAGAAAAAGAAATCCAGAATGGGCAATGACGATTGGTGGTTTCAATGACTCGGATGCTAAGCTGGAAAGAAAAGACGAAGAACTTTGCTTGGCTGATAAAATATATGTGGCGAGTACTTTTACGAAGAAATCATTGGATTTATTCCCAGAAAGGTTAGCCGACATAGAAGTAATTCCTTATGGATTTCCTCCAGTAAATAGAAACCGAGTTTATACATCATCACATAACAGAAAGATTAAAGCCTTGTATGTGGGAGGTTTGTCGCAGCGCAAAGGGATATCGTATGTTTTTGAAGCATGTGAGGCTTTATCTAAACATGTAGAATTAACCGTAGTGGGTAAGGGAGATGTTGAGGGGTGTGCAGCCTTGAAACAGGAAATATCTAAAGTAAACTACATATCATCTCTTTCACATGATAAGGTACTTGAGTTAATGGCAGAGAGTGATGTTTTGCTGTTCCCTTCCTTGTTCGAAGGGTTCGGATTAGTGATAACCGAAGCAATGTCGCAAGGAACACCTGTGATAACAACCGATCGTACCTGCGGACCAGATATAATAACTGATGGCATGGATGGCTGGATAGTCGAAACTGGTTCCGCACAGCCTATTATTAAGGTCCTAAATAACATCATATCAGAACCAGCGCAGCTTATGTCAATCGGTCGTGCTGCTATGGATACCGCCAGTAAACGTCCTTGGAGCAAGTACGAAGCAGAGCTTGCAGAAAGCGTATATAATTTCTTGAATGGAAAACTTTCTAAAACTAAATACATTGGTAGAAGGTGATGATTACCGCATGGAACGAAAGTTGGTGTGGTTATACCTCTGGCTGTTGATATTCGAAGGGGCATTGCGAAAGTGGGTACTGCCTGGTTTGAATCAGCCATTGCTATTGGTGCGTGAACCTATTGTTATCTTCTTGGTTTTACGCGCATTGCAAGGGCATTGGTTTAAATCGCCCTTGGTAAATGTTATGATGTTTGTAAGCAGCATTAGCTTAATCATGACATTATTTGTGGGGCATCATAATGCACTTGTGGGATTGTTTGGCTGGAGAATCTATTTCTTTCATTTCCCATTCATGTTTGTCATGGGGCATGTATTGACGCGTGATGATTTAATGAAGATGATACGCTTCATACTGCTACTTTCTATTCCAATGACAATACTGGTTGTACTGCAGTTTTACTCACCACAAACGGCATGGGTAAATCGTGGTATTGGGGGAGATATGGAGGGTGCTGGATTTAGTGGTGCTCTGGGTTATTTTAGACCACCTGGAACATTCTCATTTACATCTGGATATGTGTGTTTTCAAGCTGTTGTTTGTCCTGCGTTGCTATATTATGTGGTAATGAACACAAATTTGCAGGAGAAATATAAGTTTCCACAGTGGGTAGTTTATGTGATGATGGTTTGCTTTCTTATTTCTATTCCAGTTTCAATATCACGCACACACATGTTTCAAACAGTTGCATTCTTGCTTTTTTTCGCATTTGCAACAATACGAACTAGTTACATGAAAGAGAAATTGATAGGTGTCATCTTCTTGAGTGTAATTACAGTAGCGTTCTTGCTTGTTACTGGCTGGGCAGATACCCCCCTGCAGGCTTTTACATCAAGGTTTGAGGGAGCTTCAAATGCAGAGGGTGGTGCTATTGAGGGTTCAATTGGAAATCGTTTTTTTGGCAGTTTCTTTCGTGGTTTAGAAAATGCTTTAAAAATGCCGACTTTTGGACATGGTTTGGGATTAGGAACTAACGCTGGTTCAAAAATGATGGATAGAACTATATACAATTCAGGTTTCAATGGTGAAGAGGAATGGAGTCGTATCACTGGTGAATGTGGTTTGTTATTGGGGTGGAGTATTATTGCGGTAAGAGTAATATTTTCTCTTAGAATATTAAAGAAAGCGTATTATTTTCTTACCCAGAATCAGGATTTTTTACCCTGGATGTTGGCATGTGGTGTTCTATTAACAATACCAAATGGTCAGTGGGCTGTACCTACCAACCTTGGCTTTTGCATGCTATTTGGTGGTTTGGCATTAGTTGCACTCAATGCATCAGATGAAGATGAGGATGCTGAAGAGTATTCTGAGGAACTAAAAGAAGAATGTTAAAAGTACTTTACATCTACCGTCATTCTGATATGGGCTATTCTATAGGTCGTGTGTTTAAGCCTATTGAGGAAAAAATGTGTAAGTATTGTGAAGTGGATGCTGTGTATATGCCTGTTCCTAATTATTCATTAAAGGGATTGTGGAAAAATATAAGGGCTGCTCGAAAGGCTGTAAAGCAAAAACATTATGATGTAGTTCACATTACTGGTGCCGAGCATTATCTGATACCTTTCTTGAATGGTTATCGATTGATTGTAACGGTTCATGATTTAGGTTTTTATACTAATCATCCCAAAACTATAAAACAACGTTGGAAATCATTACTATTCATAAAAACTCTTAAATGGGCTGATTGTGTAACGTTTATTTCTGAAAAATCAAAATCAGAGGCTCTTAAATTGGTAACATTAAAAAAAACTCTTGTTATTTCTGATACAATAGGAACGGATTTTGAACTTTATCCTAAACAAATTAACACCCAAAAGCCAGTTGTTCTTCAATTAGGAACAAAAGATAACAAGAATTTACTTCGAACAATTGCAGCATTGAATGGTGTTAGTTGTCATTTGCGAATAATTGGTCCTTTGTCAACAGAACAGGTTGAGGCTCTAAAGAGCAATGATATTGAATATTCGAATGTATCAAATCTGACCGATCCCCAAATTATAGAAGAGTATAAATCTTGTGATATTGTAAGTCTGCCATCTTTGTACGAAGGTTTTGGAATGCCTATAATCGAGGGTCAAGCAATAGGTAGAGCAGTCGTTACAAGTGATGTCGAACCAATGAACAAAGTGGCTGGAAACTCTGCTGTTTTGGTAAATCCAACAGATATAAAATCTATTCGTGAGGGCTTTATTCGTGCAATTGAGAATCAACAACATTATATTCATTTGGGTATGCAAAATGTTAAGAGATATAGATTAGATAAAATAACTCAGGAATACTATAATCTATACCAGTCTTTATCATGAGAATAGTATTTTGGCAAAATTGTTTAAGTCCACACCAATTACCTTATATTTTGGAATTAGGAAATGTGTGTGGTGTTGATGAGGTGGTGGTTGTAGCAGAAACAGACATCTTACAATCCCGATCTGATTTGGGGTGGAATATAGATGAAAATGATACCTCTGTAAAGACTATTATTTCACCAGATGAATCTACAATTGATTGCTTGTTGAACTTCGTACCAGAAGACACATGGCATCTCTTTTCTGGAATAAGGGGTTTTAAAATGGTGTTCGATGCTTTCAAGAAAAGTCTAGAATATAACACACATAGAGGCCTTATTACAGAATCTCCGATGACTTATGCTTATGGTGTAAATTGGGGTAAACCGTTATGGATGCATAAGATTAGATACATTATACAGGATAAAAAGTATTTCCCATTTATTGAAGTTATATTTGGTATTGGTGAAGATGCTTGTTCTTTCTTTAGGTCTCTAAACTCTACGTGGAAGGTAGTACCTTTTTCATATTGCACCAATCAATTACCTTTTATTGATAATATAACAGATTCGGAATTAAAAGTATGTTTTGTAGGTGCTTTATCAAAAAGAAAATCTGTAAAAACGCTGTTGAGAATCGTTGCATATTTTAGCAAAGAAAGTATGTCTGTTTCTATATGTGGAACTGGTCCTGAAAGGAGGAAATTAGAACATTTTGTTCAAAAGAAGAGAATGAATAATGTGTCTTTTCTGGGAGCGGTAAAGAATACTATCTTGCCAAGTGTTTTAGCTAAACAAGATATTTTAGTTTTGCCAAGTATTCACGATGGTTGGGGTGCTGTAGTTAATGAAGCGTTTCAGCAAGGACTGTATGTAATATGCAGTGGTGCTTGTGGTGCAAAGGCATTACTTAAAGATAAGAAAAGAGGAAGCGTATTTAGAACAGGTAGTTCAAGAGATTTGAGATTGCATTTACAGTATTGCCTAACACATCTTGATGAGGTAAGACAATCACGTATAGAAAGATATGATTGGGCTTCACATCATATAGATGGAAAATCGATAGCCAGATATATGGCTGATGTATTAAAAGGTTATGATGTTATTGCACCATGGCTATAATTTTTTTGCAAAAATGCAAAACCACCCGTCACCCGTCACCCTTTGCGCTGTGATGCCCTTTTCATCGGTGTTTTTAGAGGTTAGGGGTAAAAAAGCACCCGTCACCCCATCCGTCACCCTTGAGCACTTGGTGCTGACAACAGACCACGGACAACAGACTTTATTGTTATGGCAAAGGTGACGGGTAGGGTGACGGGTTGAAAAAAGGTCTCACCTCGTGAAAGGTGCATGAATAAATGGTTTGAAGGCCATGGGGTGACGGGTGACGGGTGAAAACAAAATTTATATAGAAAAACTGCAATAATTCCGTATAATACGGATTTTTTTTCCGTGGTGATGGAACAAAATTCCGTGGTGCACGGAACAAAGGTGGGAAAAAGTATCGCACAGCGTGATAAATATAGAAAAATATCTGGTTAAAAAGACAGATATAATTGCAAATCATGGTTTTTTGTGCGTTAATTTATGCGCATACTTTTTAGCGGTTCTTTAGATGTAAATACTGGTGGCCCTGCCATGAGTACCTACCTAACCATGGCGGGATTGCAATGGTGTGGGGTGTGGACAGAGATTATTCAGTATCCTTTATCCCCAAAGGGAAGGCTATGGGGTGATGAGGCTCGTGTTACCTTTGCCTCAAAGCCTTGGGAGCACAAGTTGGGGTATTCTCATAGGTTGAAGGATGAAATAGCAGTGATGGGTGATTTCGACATCTATCATGCTCAGGGAATCTGGCAATATCCAACCTATGCACTGATTGACGTGGCAAAACATGAGGGGAAACCTTATATCATTACCCCAAGGGGTATGCTTTACCCACAGGATATTGCAAAAAGCAGCACCTTCTTCAAGAAACTATCACTGAAATGGCGATTATTGAAGGATTTGAACCATGCTGCCTGTGTGCATTGCACCTGTGAGGAGGAAATGCGTCATTGTCGTGATTTAGGTGTTACTGCACCTATTGCTGTTATTACCAATCCTATAGAAATTAAATCATATCCTTATCAAAAGGCGGATACCGTTAGGCGTATTGGCTATTTAGGTCGTGTGTCTCCCCGAAAGAAGGTGGAGCGTTTGATTTATGCTTTCTCAGAATTAGGAATAAAAGCCAAGGATGCCGAACTGCTGATTATTGGTGGTGGTGATGCGGCATACGAGGCATTTTTAAAGAACGAGGTAAAGTGTTTGAATTTGAACAATGTGCGTTTTACTGGTTTCCTGAGTGGGGAAGAAAAGAACAAGGCAATAGCATCGTGCTCGGTAATTGCAAACCCCAGTGATTTTGAAAACTTGGGTATGGTTATCCTTGAGGGATTGGTTCGTGGTGTTCCTTGCATTGCTACTACTGGTTCTCCATGGGAGAATTTGGTAAAACATCAGTGTGGTTGGTGGGTATCGTGTGAGCAAAAGGATATTACAACTGCAGTTCTGGATGCTATTTCTGCTACAGATGATACTCTAAATGCCATGGGTGAGCGTGGAATGTTGCTTGTAAAACAGGAGTATAGCGTGCAGTATGTGGCAAAACAGATGAAACTGCTGTATAATTGGATTTTGAATAAAGGAGAAAAACCAAAGTTTGTGTATGAATAATAAACAGACAATAGGGTTTGTTACAGGGGAAATAAAAGTTAAGAGAGCTATTTGGAATATCGTTTCTGTGATTCTGTTCAAGCCCTTTGTAACAAATGCATTTAGATACTGGAGAAATGCCATATTAAAGTTATTTGGTGCTAAAATATCTTGGAAAGCAAATGTTTATGCATCGTGCAAGATATGGGCACCATGGAACTTGGTAATGGAAGAGGGTACATGTCTGGGTCCGGGTGTGAAGTGTTATAATCAGGCGGTGGTTCACCTGAAAAGAAATGCTACGGTTTCACAGTATGCTTATCTCTGCACGGCTGGGCATGATGTTTCAAAAGGCTTAAATGCAAAAGAAGGATTAGTGATTGCCCCTATCTTGATTGAAAAAGAAGCTTGGGTAGGCACAAATGCTTTCATTGGCATGGGTGTAACCATAGGTGAAGGTGCAGTAGTGGGTGCTACAGCATCGGTGTTCAAGGATGTAGAGCCTTGGACAGTTGTTGGTGGAAATCCTGCAAAGTTTATAAAGAAAAGAGAGATACATGGGTAAACGTGTTTTTGACATTTGGAGAGAGATTTGATAGGGCATAGAAATGAGTATTGAAATCAGGATACCTGTAACAGTAGTTGTACCAGTAAAGAACGAGGAGAAAAATCTTCCTGCGTGCCTGGATTTGTTGCAGGAGTTTGATGAGGTGATAGTGGTAGATTCGAACAGTACCGACCGCACGCCTGCCATTGTAGAGAAGTATCATCACAAGTATGTGAACTTTCAGTGGAATGGTCAATTCCCAAAGAAACGTAACTGGACGCTGCGCAATGTGCCTATTCGGAATAAATGGGTGCTGTTTCTGGATGCTGATGAGTTTGTTACAGATGCTTTTAAGAAAGAACTGGCAAAAGTGATACAGAATACAGATAACGTGGGCTTTTGGTTGCACTATACCAATGATTTTATGGGCCGTGTGCTGAAACATGGTGCCTGTATGCCAAAGCTTGCCTTGTTTAAAGTAGGGGCAGGTGAATATGAGTTTATCGACGAAAAAGCCTGGAGTCATCTGGATATGGAAATACACGAGCATCCTATCTTAGATGGTAAGGTGGGAGAGATTAAGGCTCCTATTGTTCACCGTGAATTCAGGGGATTGACACACTATATACAGAAACACAATGATTATTCGAGTTGGGAGGCACATCGTTTCCTGACAATGAAGGACAAGAAAGGGGAACTGACTTTCAGACAAAAGGTAAAATACAGATTTATAGATACATGGTTCCTGGGATTTATGTATTTCTGCTACAGCTATTTCTATAAATTGGGATTTTTAGATGGGAAAATGGGGTATATCTATGCTGCGTATAAAATGCAGTATTTCTTTAATGTAAAGGCGAAGATTGAAGAGATTAGAGTTGAAGAGACGCAAAGTCACAAAGAGATGACAGATGAAAATTAAAAATGAGAATAGCATAAATCGGTAATGAAGGTAAGTGTAATAACAAGTTGTTTAAACAGAAAAGATACCATACAACTTGCAATTGAAAGCGTATTGGCGCAAACCTACACTGATATAGAGTACATTATAGTAGATGCTGGCTCTACGGATGGTAGTAGGGAAATTATTGAAAAATACCGTGGTAGGGTTTCGAAGATAATTCTTGAACCAGATAACGGTATGTATGAAGGTATCAATAAGGGTATTAAAGCTGCTACAGGTGATGTGATAGCTGTGTGCCACAGTGACGACCAGTTCCTGAACAAGGATGTGGTGCAGAACATGGTTACACAGTTGGTGAAGACTGGTGCGGATATGGCTTATGCCAATGGTATTTATATTCGCAGAAGAGATGACCGCGAACCTGCCCGTATCTGGAAAAGCGGAAAATGCCGAAGATGGAAACTGCACTGTGGATGGCTGCCCCTGCACACCACCTGCTTTATCCGCAGAGAGGTGTTTGAGAAATATGGCCTGTACGATGAGAGTTACCATATAGCTGCAGATACCAAGTTGTTGTTGCAATTACTGTACAAAGAGCGAATAAAGACTTGCTACGTGCCAGAATATGTGGTGAGAATGCGTATGGGTGGATTGAGTACCGACCTGAACCGTAGAAAACACATGTGGAAGGAAGATATTCGTGTATTTCATGAGGTGAGGTTGAGGCCTGCCTATCTTCAGAAACTATTGAAGATGGGATGGAAGGTGCCGCAGTATGTAAGGGGATTGTTTGCTAAGAGATTAGGGATGAGAGATTAGAGATTAGTGATAAATGATTAAGATATAAATTAGAACAAATATATGATGAAAACACTGAGAAAATGGTTAATGGCATTTTTGGTAGCATTAACGGCTACGAGTGCCATGGCGCAAGATGACAGGCCATACGTGCTGGATACAACGGTGGTGGCCTTTCGTGATACGCTGATTGACAAACAGGTAGTGACCAACCCTTTTAACTACAACTGGTTTGCAAAGGGTGTGGTTGGTATGCACAAGTTTGAAGGTGACTTTAACGAGTTGGGCAAGTTTAGCGACACGGTTTCGCCCGATTGGTGGGTGGGAATTGGTAAGTGGTTCTCGCCTAACTGGGGTATGGAAGTGGAGTTTGGTATGGGCCAGTCGCATGGTTTTACCACACCCGAGCACAAGACTGCTTATACCCGCGAGGATGTGCTGTATCATTCTAAAGACGGTCAGCCCTATTATCGCCAGCGCATTAAGTGGATGGATTTGAACTTTAGTGTGATGCTGAACCTAACCCGCGTATTCTTGGGTTACGAGGGTTCAAATTCGCCTAAACGGCTAAATCAGTTCATTGCAGGTTTTGGTATTGGTGCCGTGCATCATTATGGGTTTGAAAAGGGTAATCCTAAACTGAACGAGTGGAGTGGGCATCTCGACTTGCAGTACAGCAGGTTCCTGAACAAGAAAAAGAACTTTTCAATCGACTTGCGTGCCAGATTCCTGTTCTACCAAACTAACTTCGACCGCAACTTTGATTTCCCAGGGTGCCATAACTGGGACAGAAACTACAGCATAGGCCTGGGATTTACCTATTTCATTACCAAGAATGTGTGGAATGCGCCCGACAAGATAGCCTACCAGACAGTGTATAAAACACGCGATGTTTATAACACTTATTACGAGGAGGCTCCTGCAAAGAAGGCAGAGTTCAAGACGTTTACTTTCTATGTGCGTTATCCTGATGCCGAGAACCATAACCTTATTAATCTGGCAAAGACCAGTGCATTTAATGATCATAATTCAATAGGCGAGGTGAGAAGAAAGGGTTACAAAGGTGATGCAAATGATGCGCTTTACAGCTTGGCTGATGTATATGCTGCCGTGATGCAGGTAAAGAATGAAACGCCAAATGTTCCTGGCAGCGACAATGCAGCTGTGCAACAATTGAAGAACATTCTGAACACCGATGCGATGGTGAAGATTACCGTAATGAGTACCACTGCTGCCATGAACTACTATTCAAACGACCCAAAGCAGCATCAGCAGAATGCCAAGAATGTGGATTTGGCAAATGCACGTGCCAATGAGGTGGTGGAAATGCTGAAACAGGCTCCACGCATGAATACAGCTACACCAAACATCATGCTGGTGAACAGTCTGGATACGCAGATGGAGCAGTGCATGAAGGTTACTGTTCAATATCTTTCTCAACAATAAATAAGGATGGACATGAAATATAGACTAAATAAGATTATTGCTACCATAGTAATGGGGGTAATATCGGTACCGGTTATGGCACAGGTGAACGACCCTGTGTTACAAAAACTGAGAGAGAGGGGTTATGACTTGGATTCGACTGTGGTAGAAAATCGTGATATTGTGATTGACAAGAACGTGGTTACCAATCCTTTTTATCACAATGCATTCATTACGGCATCGGTTGGTGCACATACCTATCGAGGAGACTTTTCTACATACGGCAGCTTTGGAAAGACGGTATCGCCCGATTGGTATGTGGGTATTGGTAAGTGGTTTACTCCTGTGGTGGGTTTCAAAGTGGAATTGGGTATGTCGGAGTCAAAGGGCTTTATGGATGAGAAATATCCTACGCCTTATTGCTATGGCGACTTGCAAACCAATAGCAAGGGCAACAAGTTCTGGCAAACTCGTAATAAATGGCTGGATTTGAGTGGTAGTGCCATGATTAACCTGTCGCGTGCCCTATACGGCTATGAGGGTGCACTTTCTCCTAAGTTGATGAACCAGTTTATTCTGAATGCAGGTTTGGGTTATGTGCATCATCGGGGGTTGGATAAGTCGCTGAATATTGCTGATGAATGGAGTGGACACCTGGAACTTCAGTACAGTCGTTTCTTAACCAAGAGTAAGAAAGTTTCTCTAGATTTGAAGGCACGACTTATAGCCTACCAAACCAACTTCGACAAGCACGATGTGCACAAGGGTAGTAGTCAGTTTGATGCCAATGTAGGCTTGTCGGTAGGTGTTACCTTCTACCTGAAGCATCATGTGTGGGGTTACAATGCCAAAACGCAGTATATAACCAATTATGTTACACAGGTACATACCGATACCATCAAGGCACAGAAGGTTAAGGTGCCAGAATATGGCCAGGCTACTTTCTATGTGTTCTATCCAAACAACTATTCAGGTAGAAATGATGCTCCACAGATTAAGGGTGCTGCCGTGAATGCCATAGATTACTTGGCTGGTGGTTTATATACGCAGAAGCAGTACAAGGATAATGGTCAGGTGGCTATGCGACTGGGAAACAGCAAATCTACCAATGGATTGGAGTACATAGATATTCCTACAGTGAAAGCTAATGTGATAGATGGTAGTGATGGTTATGCACATGGTTATGAGATGAGTACATGGCCTTTGTCTTTAAGCCTAGAAAAGGATTCACTGATTAGTTTTAGGGAGAAGAAAGGCTTTTATTATGCTCCTATCTGGGATGGTCAGAATGCTTGGCAGTATCGTATAGATGATGCTACAAAAGGCCAGAGGCTGATAGATCCTGTGAACTATAAGGAAACAGTTTCGTATGGTTTAAATGCACATCAGGGCTTAAAGTATGTTCGTGAATGGAAAGGCCAGAACAATGGAGAGCGCTTATTTAGCTTTGCGGATGTATATGCTGCCATAGAAGGTAATGCTGGCTATGTGAGCAAGTATGCCGATGCAGAAAGCGTGGCATGGCTGAGTAGAGTGTTTAACGAGGGTACTATAACTAGTATTAGCGTTACGGGTGTGGCAACCAGTCAGGATAGTAATAAGAACTTAGCTCTGACACGTAATACTGCCCTGGCACAGAACCGTGCAAATACTGTGGTGGCATGGTTGCAGGGATGCAGCTGTAAACGAATAGCCGAGGCACAGAGTCAGACATTCCTGGTAAATGAAACAGAGGGTCCGATTAGGCAAGTAGATGACATGAATATCCGAAGCATGAATGCCAAGATGAATCGATGCGTGAAAGTAACGATTCATTATATGATTCAGGAATAAAAGGATTTCATGGAATGATAAAGATAGGCGTCTTCAAGTAGAGGGCGCTTATTTTTTTATTTTCTTAATAGCATGATTGTAGGAGTGGAGACTTTGGAAACCACTTTTCAGAGCTACCTGCTCGGTTGTGAGGGGTTGAGAGGTGGCCTTTAATCTTTGAGCATATTGCAGACGCAAGCCATTGATGTAGGTGAAATAGGTTTGGTTGTTCTGCTGTAGGTATTGGTAGATTTTAGGTGCCTGAACGCCTACCGCCCTTGATAACTTGTTGATGGATAGGTCGGGCTGTAGATATAGTTCGGTGTTCTTGCAGTACATTTGCAAGCGTGTTTTAATAGTATCGATTTCGTGAGGATCTAATGCAAAATCACTTTGCTTTGGGGATAATTCATTATAATATATTTCTATGTCGTCGTCCTTCTGCTTCTCAACATGTACCAATACAAATAGCCAGATAAAGCAACTTAAAATATCGGTGGCGTATTGTAGTAGCATGCTTTGTAGCATGTGGTCGACCATGTAGAGCGCAAAGTAGCAAAGGAAGAAGAGTAGGAAACGGTGAATCCATGTTAACTCACGATTTTGCAGTTCGGAGAAATTGTTAAATAGACTTTCTCTGTACTCTTTCTCTTCTTTGAAGTACTTGATTACGTGTGTAATAGCAAAGGAAACCCAATAGGCCTGTGATGCATATACCAGCTCGTGAATGCCTGTGAGCATGAACCATATTAGCATGCCTATGGCGGGTATAAGCTGGATGAGAAGCAATAGTGCATTTCGCTGACGAGAATGTGCCACAGCATGCAGCAAATGCACGGTGAAAGGTAAAACCCATAGGTCGGTAATGACACAAAAATCATCCCAGTATGCACTGGCATCTTTACTGGTTATCAGTACATGAAAGGCTGTGAAATAAGATAGTCCCCAGATGCATAGATTGTAACCTGTGATTTTTCTCAGCTTATTGTCGGGTTTGGTATTCTTGTAGAACCAACTGTGCTTGGTGAACAGCAGATAACCTCCTCCCACCATGTAGATGGCGGTGATAATACCTGTTACGGTAAGGAAAAGAGGTGAGCTGTAGTCCATGTTATAAAAAAGTAACGGTACACAAGGGTGCACCGTTACCTATGTTATATATATTAATATGCAAAGATAGGATAATCCTTCATGATGTCGTTAACCTTTGCACGTACAGAAGCGATTACGTTGTCGTCTTCTGGAGCGTTCAAAACGGTTTCGATCATCTCTGCAATCTGCAGCATCAGGTCTTCCTTAGCACCACGGGTAGTGATAGCAGGAGTACCCAAGCGGATACCAGAAGTCTGGAATGCGCTGCGACTGTCGAATGGAACCATGTTCTTGTTTGCGGTGATGTCGGCTGCTACCAATGCCTTCTCTGCAACCTTACCAGTAAGATCTGGATACTTGCTGCGCAGGTCGACCAACATAGAGTGGTTGTCGGTACCACCACTAACGATATTGAAGCCACGGTCCATCAAAGCCTGTGCCAATACAGCAGCATTCTTCTTTACCTGTGCCTGGTACTCCTTGAACTCTGGCTGCAGAGCCTCGCCGAATGCTACAGCCTTAGCAGCGATAACGTGCTCAAGAGGACCACCCTGCTGACCTGGGAATACAGCGCTGTTCAACAGCTGGCTCATCATCTTGATCTGACCCTTAGGAGTAGCCAAGCCCCATGGGTTTTCGAAGTCCTTGCCCAGCAGGATCAAACCACCACGAGGACCACGCAATGTCTTGTGGGTAGTAGAGGTTACGATGTGAGCATATTTCAATGGGTTATCAAGCAAACCAGCAGCGATCAAACCTGCAGGGTGTGCCATATCAATCATCAGCAATGCGCCAACCTCGTCGGCAATCTTACGCATACGTGCATAATCCCACTCACGGCTGTAAGCAGAACCACCACCGATGATCAGCTTTGGCTTGCACTCAAGTGCCAAGCGCTCCATTTCATCATAGTCAACACGACCAGTTTCCTGGTTCAAGTTGTAACCGATAGGGTTGTAAAGCAAACCAGAGGTGTTTACGTGGCTACCATGTGACAGGTGACCACCGTGATCAAGGTTCAAGCCCATGAAGGTATCGCCTGGCTTCAGTACGGTAAGCAATACAGCTGCGTTAGCCTGTGCGCCAGAGTGTGGCTGTACGTTAGCATACTCTGCACCAAACAGCTTGCATACACGGTCGATAGCCAGCTGCTCGCTCTGGTCAACAACCTCGCAACCACCATAGTAACGCTTGCCTGGGTAGCCTTCAGCATACTTGTTAGTCATGCATGAGCCCATAGCCTGCATAACCTGCTCGCTTACAAAGTTCTCGGAAGCAATCAGCTCAATTCCCTTTAACTGACGCTGATGCTCTTTTTCAATCAACGCAAAAATTTCTTCGTCTCTTTTCATAATACTTCTTATACTAAATTTAATAATTGTCGCCTTCGGCTCCGGTTTGACTGTCGCTTCGCTCCGGTTTAAGGAGTTTAAAG
>JAGHTY010000140.1 GCA_018065125.1 Candidatus Minthousia equi | reverse complement strand
CTTCAGTCTCTTAGTTACAGAAGGCTTATCAAACTGCTGACGTGAGCGCAATTCCTTTACGACACCAGTCTTTTCAAACTTTCTCTTGAACTTCTTCAGAGCCTTTTCAATGTTCTCGCCTTCTTTTACAGGTACTACAATCATTTGTTTATTAATTAATATGTTAAAAATGTTAGTTTACGCAATTTGCGGGCGCAAAATTAAACAATCTTTCTCACCTAAACAAAAAAACGGCTTAAAAATCGTATTCATCAAGGTATTTTACGCAAAAAACGCCACTAGCATTTCTGCCAATGGCGCATTTTATCAATTAATTGTAACAAATTACAAGTTAGGATTATCCTTCACCCATTCTGCTACAGGAGGGATGATGCCAAGGCCGATAATCTCCTCACGCATCTTGCACAAATGTTCGTAAGACGCCTGAAGACCTGCCATTTCCTCTTCTGTACCCTGAGGATTTACGAAATGTACACCTGTGTCATCAATAGTAGTAGGCATTGCCATCATTACGTTCTTGAACTGTTCGTTGTTTACATAGCAACCTGCAGGCAAAGTAAATGGAGCACCGCCCATTGCACCTTCAATCATCTTTACTGCCTGATATGCTGGGCTCTGGAAAGAACTACGTCCACGTAACTTGATGATATTTGAACCACCTTGGGTGGTAATCTTACGGATTTCAGCCAAGCGCTCAGCAGAAAGACCCATTTCTGACAGAGGCTTACCGTCAATCTTAACCTGAGATGCAAATACAGCCATCTGCTCACCATGACCGCCATAAGTGTTAGCACCAGTCACCTTATCCTGCTGAACACCGAACTCTGCAGCCAAAGCTTCCTGCAAACGGGTTGAATCCAAAGCTGCCAAAGAAGTCAGTTGATTAGGCTTCAAACCAGAGTGGATCAATGCTGTCAAGGCAGTTACATCTGCAGGATTGAAGATAACAACTACGTGCTTTACATCTGGGCAGTACTTCTTGATGTTTTCACCAAAATCTGCTGCAATCTGACAGTTTCCCTTCAGCAAATCCTCACGAGTCATGCCATCTTTACGAGGAGCACCACCAGAAGAAATGATATACTTTGCACCCGTGAATGCCTCTGCAGGATCAACTGTCCATGTGATGTTTGCACCTGGGAATGCACAATGATACATTTCCTCTGCAACACCATGAACACCTGGTTCATAAATATCATAAAGACAGATGTTAGGAGTTAGTCCCAGCAACATAGCGGTCTGAACCATGTTAGAACCGATCATACCACCGGCACCAACAATGACCAATTTTTCGTCAGTTAAGAATTCCATATAAATCCAATTTAAATCGTTTGTTTTTTTTCAGCTGACAAAGATACCTAATTCATTTTGAAATATCAAGTATATTTATGAAGAATATTTCTAAAAAATGCATTTTATAGGATAAAAATCGTACCTTTGTAACAACAAACCTCTATTTTGTGATATGGACATTCTACTTCGACTAGAAAAACTAAGATGTTGGATGACGAGTAATCATCTCGACGCCTTTATCGTTCCGAGCACCGACCCGCATTGCGGTGAATATATCCCCGAGCACTGGGAAGCAAGAAAATGGGTTTCTGGATTCACCGGTTCTGCTGGAACTATTGTCGTTACCTTAAAAGAAGCCGCACTTTGGACAGATTCCAGATACTTCATTCAAGCAGCAGAGCAACTAAAAGGTACTGGCATACAGTTAATGAAAGACAGAATGCCAGGTACTCCATCTATTGGAAAATGGATTTTGAACACACTGCAAGAGGGAAGTCGCGTCGGTCTATGCGGAGAAGTTTTTGCAAATCAAGAAGTTGAAGACCTGCATAGTGAGATTACGCCTCACCTATCCATTGTTTCTACAGAAGACCCATTTGATATTCTATGGGAAAATCGTCCTTCAATTCCTGTTAATCCGCTCTACATACAACCTTTAAGATATGCAGGAAAAAGCACAAAGGAAAAACTGGCAGACATACGCCAAGAGATGGATTTGGCAAAGGTTGAAAACTACCTACTCTGTGCACTTGATGAGATTGCATGGGTAACGAATCTCAGGGGAAACGATGTACACTGCAATCCCGTTTTTGTAAGTTACTTGCTTATCTCACAGAACGCCACAACTTTATTCATCAACAAACAAAAACTTACAGAAGCGGTAAAACTTCAATTGGAAGAAAGTGGCATTTCCGTTGCTGATTACACAGAGGTTTTTAATGCAATCTCAAAGATCGATTCTATACTATTGGATGGAAGAACTACCAACCATGCAGTATTTAATAGTCTTCCTGCCACTTGTAAAGTCAAGATACAAAAATCACCTGTCGCCTACATGAAGGCAATAAAAAACCAGGCAGAAATAGGTGGTTTTCATCAAGCGATGTTGCGTGACGGCATCGCCATGATAAAATTCTTAAAATGGTTGATTCCTGCAGTAGAAAAAGGTGGTGAAACAGAGTTAAGCGTAAGCAACAAGCTAGAGCAATTACGTTCCGAGCAACAACATTACCTCGATATTAGTTTTGATACCATTGCTGGCTACCAACACCACGGAGCAATCGTTCATTATGAACCTACTTCGGAAACAGACATTCCCTTAAAGGCAGAAGGTTTTCTACTGTTGGATAGTGGTGCGCAATACCTTGACGGAACTACCGACATAACTCGTACCATTGCCCTAGGACCAGTTACGCCTGAAATGAAGCATAACTACACCTTAATCCTGAAAGGTTTTATCCAACTAGGATTAGCAAAGTTCCCAGATGGCGCTAGCGGTACTCAGTTAGATATTCTTGCACGTACTGCCCTTTGGAAAGATGGGAAGAACTTTTTCCATGGAACAGGGCACGGCGTGGGTTCTCATCTTTGCGTACATGAAGGCCCACATCAAATTCGCATGAACTACATGCCTGCACCCTTGCATGCGGGAATGACGGTTACCGACGAACCAGGTCTTTACATAGAAGGGAAATATGGCATCCGCACAGAAGACACCTTATTAATTGTGCCATACATGGAAACCCATTTTGGAAAATTCCTGCAGTTCGAGCATCTCACACTTTGCCCTATCGACACCACACCTATCGACAAGGAAATGCTTACCGCTGAAGAAACAGAATGGTTAAACAATTATCATCAAACCGTTTACGATAAAATCTCTCCATTTTTAAATACCGAGGAAAAAACATGGTTGGCAAATGCCACCCAACCTCTATAAAAACATAACAGATATGGCTTTAATAAAATCAGTAAGAGGGTTTACCCCTAAAATTGCAGAAGATGTATTCCTTGCAGACAACGCGACAGTTGTAGGCGATGTTACAATTGGGAAAGGTTGCAGTATTTGGTTCAATGCTGTATTGCGTGGTGATGTAAATACTATTACTATTGGCAACCACACCAACATTCAGGATGGAAGTGTACTACACACCTTATACGAAAAATCTACCATTGAGATTGGTGACCATGTTTCGATTGGTCATAATGTTACCATTCATGGCGCAAAAATTGAGGATGGTGCCCTCATAGGAATGGGTGCTACTGTACTTGACCATGCTGTAGTGGGTGAAGGTGCCATAGTAGCAGCCAACGCACTGGTATTGAGCAACACCATTATTGAACCAGGTACACTTTGGGGAGGCGTTCCTGCTAAGTTCATTAAAAAGGTTGATCCAGAGCAGAGCAAAGAATTAAACCAAAAGATTGCTAACAACTATGCAATGTATGCCAGTTGGTACGACAAAGAAGATTAACATTAAAATATTACGAATATGAAGAAGATTCTGTTTTTAATTTGCCTGATGTTCATGGGAGCTAGCGCCATGGCACAAAACATCGTGTACGACCAGACCACTAGTAACGTGCGTACCGTCATTACAAACTCAATGTTAGTTTCTCCAACAGATGGACATGAAATCGTAAGCCTTGCCATGGCTGGTTTCGAAACACAGGGAATCCGTCGTTATGCTTTGGCTGCCAGTATCCGTGCCGACCACAAATTCAATCTTCCTAACCATGGGAAACTCTACATTTATCTTAATAATGGGAAGATGTTGACTTTGGAAGGAACAAAGGGTGGTGAAAGCATTCTGCAAAGCGTAGATGTTTACGAGGACAAAATTGATCAGCTTACTACCCGTTACAACTACTACACTTTACCAAAGAAGTTGGTAAAAAACATCAAGAAAGCAGGCATTCAGCGCATCGAGATTGACATGGAACCACAGTTTGAAAGCAACGTAAACACCACACAACTGGGCAACCTTATCGTTAATGGTTACAATATGCTTGAAACTACCTTGAAAAGAAAATAAGGATTATCCAAATACCGCAGAATAGATAATATCTGCTGCTCCGGAATGGCCCTTGACATAGTATTCAGAGGCTTTTCCGGAGTTTTTTAATGCCTCTTCATCATACAGCAGCGCATCCATTTTTGTGGTATAAGATGTCCAGTCGGTAACCTCCCATCCACCTTTACAAGCCAGCAGTTGCTGTGCTTCCTGAAAGCGTTTGTTATTAGGACCAAAAAACACAGGGATGCCATATACTGCAGCTTCCAGTACATTATGAATCCCAACACCAAAACCACCACCCACATGGGCTATTTCACCATAGCGATAGATAGATGATAGCAAACCATAACAGTCGATGATCAGGCAATCAGCCTCCTTCACGTTCTGTTCGTTGGCTTGCGTATAGCGTACTACTTTTCTTTTCAACTTTGAAAGAATGTCCTTGATATGAGATTCGCTAACTACATGCGGAGCAATTATCAACTTCCAATCAGATTTTTCGTTAAAATATCGAATAAACAAATCCTCATCTGGTTCCCAACTGCTGCCTGCCACAAATACAGGAGATTTTGACTTGAATGTTTCTACCAATGGCAGTTTTTTTGCCTGATTGGCAATGTCTATCACACGGTCAAATCGGGTGTCACCAACAACTGTTACGGCAGTAATACCACGAGTAGCCAGCAATGCCTTCGACTCTTCGTTCTGCACAAAGAAATGAGTAATGCGAGTTAACACCTTATAATATGTACCTCCATACCAGCGGAAAAAAATCTGTTCTTTTCTAAAGATCGAACTGACACTGTAAGTAGGAATCTGCTCTCCCTGCAACGCCTTCATGTAGTTCTGCCAGAACTCATACTTGATGAAAAAAGCCATTACAGGATGTGCCATTTTCACAAAACGCCGTGCATTCAAGGGAGTATCAAGTGGAAGATAGCATATCACATCTGCTCCATCGTAGTTCTTTCTCACTTCATATCCAGAAGGAGAGAAAAAAGTAAGCAGAATCTTGTATTCGGGATGCTCTTTGCGCAGGCGTTCCATCAAGGGACGACCTTGCTCAAATTCACCAAGTGATGCAGCATGAAACCAAACATACTTCTCCCCCGAAACAATTTTCTCTTTCAGGATCTTGAATGTTTGCTTATGTCCTTTTACCATCAGGGCTACTTTTTTGCTAAACAAAGCCGCAATGCGCACACCCAACAAGTAAAAACAGATTGCTATGCTATAGATTCCTAACATTAACCCAGAACTTCGATTGCTTTTTGAATACGTGAAAGAGTTTCCTCTTTACCAAGGAATGCAGACAACTCATACATATCTGGACCCTGACCGGTACCTACCAGGCATACACGCCATGGATTCCAAGGTTTCTTACCATTCGCTTCTGCCCAGGTATCAACTGCCTGCTTCTGTGTTTCAACACTGAAATCATCTAGTCCCTGAAGCACTTCTGCCAGTTCTTTCATTTCTGTAGCAGCACCTTCTTTCCAGTTCTTGCGAACGAACTTGTCCTCACGATCATAAGTTTCTGGAGCAACGAAGAAGAACTTCGTCAATGGCCACAAGTCACTTACAAAACTAATGTTTCTCTTCTTGGTTTGCTGACTTTGTGTATCAACATACTCTACTACCTTCAGTTTCATCATATCCACCACGGCAGCTTCTTTTTCAGGAGTAGATTCTATGCCGTTTGCCTTCAGAATCTTGTCGAATTCTGGAGTCCAATCTATGGCATTCTGCTGCAGCAAGTACTGATGATTAAACCAGATACCCTTTACATAATCAAACTTGGCACCTGCCTTGCTACACTTACCCAAATCGAACAAACGAATCAAATCATCCATCGACAGCAATTCCTGATCGGTACCTGGGTTCCAACCTAGCAAAGCCAAGAAATTAACCACTGCCTGTGGAAGATAACCCTTCTCACGATAACCAGAAGAAACCTCTCCACTCTTTGGATCATGCCATTCCAATGGGAACACAGGGAAACCTAACTTATCACCATCACGCTTGGAAAGTTTACCATTACCTACTGGTTTAAGCAATAGTGGCAAATGCGCAAAGCGTGGCATGGTATCTGCCCAGCCGAATGCCTCGTACAACAGCACGTGCAAAGGAGCAGAAGGCAACCATTCTTCACCACGGATTACGTGTGACACCTCCATTAGGTGATCATCTACGATATTTGCCAAGTGGTAGGTAGGCAGCTCGTCTGCACTCTTATATAGAACCTTGTCATCAAGAATAGAAGAGTTAATGCTCACATCACCACGAATCAGGTCGTCAACATGCACATCGCGCCCTGGTTCTATCTTGAAGCGAACCACATATTGGTGTCCGCTAGCAATCAAGTTCTCCACCTCTTCCTTAGAAAGAGTCAGCGAGTTGCGCATCATGCCACGGGTAGAAGCATCATACTGGAAATTGGCAATCTCTGCACGTTTGGCATCCAATTCCTCTGGAGTATCAAATGCAATGTATGCCTTGCCGGCATCCAGCAGGATCTTTACGTATTTTTTGTAGATATCTCTACGCTCTGACTGGCGATAAGGACCATGTTCACCACCAAAGCTGACACCTTCGTCAAACTGAATTCCAAGCCACTTGAACGATTCAAGAATATACTCTTCTGCACCTGGAACAAAGCGGTTTGAATCGGTATCTTCGATACGGAAAATCAAGTCACCACCATGCTGGCGTGCAAACAAATAGTTATATAATGCGGTGCGCACACCACCGATATGCAATGGACCGGTAGGACTTGGCGCAAAACGAACTCTTACTCTTCTTTCTGCCATAATTGACCTTATATTACTTAATTTCGTGCAAAATTAGTTCATTTTTTTCGATTACCCGCTATCTTTTTTGTATTTTCGCCACGAAATATAGATTTACATGAAAAACGAAGCGCAAAAAAAACGTCTGCCAGCGCAGAATATATTCTATAAGTTTGCCTTGCTTTTGGTAAGTGTGGCATGCATTGTTTATTTCCTTCCACGTGAAAAGCAAAGCAGCTACCAGTTCGAGGTAGGACGCCCCTGGCCTTATGGGCAACTCATGGCCGAATTTGACTTCCCTATCTACAAGAGCGATGAGGTAATTGCCAAGGAGAAAGACAGCATCATGCAGTTCTATTTTCCTTATTACCAGGAAAACGACACACTGCTGCGCCATCAAACTACTCGCCTCAAGAATAAGTTCTTGCAACTTTCTCCCGAGACAAGATTCGAGAACACACTACTAAGTGTTCTAAAAGATATCTATGCACATGGTATCATGGCCACCGAGCACTACTCGGCACTTCAAAAAGACAGCATAGAATTTATCAGTGTTTACAAAGACAAGGCAGCCAACAAACGACCTGTTGCAGAGGTATATTCTACCAAATCGGCCTACGAGTTGCTAATGAATACAGATTCACTGAATCTTGATCGCAATCTGTTGCAGCAACTGGATTTGCTGGATGTACTCATTCCTAATCTTACCTATGACAAAGACCGTAGCGAAGCCCTCATCGACGAACTACAATCCAGCATATCCTACACTACGGACATGGTATTTTCTGGCACGAAGATTGTTGACCGAGGCGAAATTGTCACCCCTACCACTTACCGCATTCTGGAATCGTGGCTAAAGGAAAGTCAGCAACGTGAAAGTGAAATCGGACAGGATAAAATGGCATTGCTTATCGGTCAGATAATTTTTGTGTCTATCATTTTACTGTGCTTCATCATTTATCTTACCCTGTTCAGAAACGACTACTTCGAGAAGATACATACCACTGCACTGTTGTTCTCAATTATGATTATCTTCCCAGTGCTTACCTCGCTTATGGTGCGCGCAAATCTCTTCAGCGTGTACATTATTCCATACGCTATGGCACCTATGATAATCCGTGTATTCCTCGACTCGCGCACTGCATCCATGGCAATGCTAACTCTTACTGTACTTTGCTCTATTGGTTTGCGATTCCCTTACGAGTTCATTCTCATACAGGTTGTTTCTGGTTGGGCAAGTATTCTTAGCTTGCGCGAATTGTCGCAGCGTTCGCAGTTAATGCGTGCAGCAGCCATCGTAACACTGGTAAATGTGGTGTTCTACTTTGGATTTGAGATGATTCACGAGAACGACCTTACTAAGTTGAACGTAAGCATGTACAAGTACTTCTGTGTAAATGGCGTATTGTTGCTGTTTACCTACCCATTGCTGTATATGCTTGAAAAACTGTTCAGTTTCACTTCGGATGTAACACTCATTGAGTTATCAAACATCAATTCTCCACTAATGCAGCGTCTTTCCGAGGTTGCTCCTGGTACATTCCAACACTCTATGCAGGTAGCAAATCTTGCTGCCGAAGTAGCAAAGAAGGTAGAAGCGAAGTCGCAGTTAGTACGTACAGGTGCCTTGTATCATGATATTGGTAAACTACAGGATCCTGTATTCTTTACCGAGAACCAAACTGGCGTGAATCCACACTCTGCACTTACAGAAACACAGAGTGCCGAAATCATCATCAATCACGTAACACATGGATTGAAACTAGCCGAGAAATATAACCTTCCTACCATCATCAAGGATTTCATCCGTACACATCATGGTGAAGGTATGGCTTCTTATTTCTATATTAGTTACAAGAACAATCATCCTGATGAAGAAATTGATGAAAGTAAGTTCCGTTACCCTGGTCCAAACCCCACCACTAAGGAGCAAGCCATCCTGATGATGGCCGATTCGGTAGAGGCCGCCTCTCGCTCACTGCCAGAGTACACCGAGGAAAGCATCGGAAAACTGGTAGATAAAATCATCGATGGGCAAATGAATAATGGTAACTTCCTACTTTGTCCTATCACCTTCCGTGATATTGCCCTTGCCAAGCAGGTATTCAAGGAAAAATTGAAAACGATTTATCACACCCGTATTCAGTACCCCGACTTAAAGGTTACTGCGGATCCACATCACAATAAACAGTAAGATTCTTATCTGTAGTCATTATCCATTGCTGAATTTGCAGTAGGTATTGTCGTACCTTTTGCATTGAAGCTGTAGCCTCAACTTTCAGCACGATTTTACGGATGAAAAAAGTCTGCACACGTGAAACGGCAGGTTTGTCTGGACCCAAAACCCTATCACCAAAAACATTGCGCATCTGTTCTGCCACACGCTGTGCTGCAATTTCCACTCCGGATTCCTGACGATGTTTTAGATATACATACAACATCCTGTAGAATGGAGGATAACGAAACGCCTCGCGTTCCTCTACCTGCTGCTGGTACATAGCCATATAGTCGTTCCTTACCACTTGCTGCACTACGGGTAGATTGGCATTACGTGTTTGCAGCACTACCAACCCGCGATGTCCATGCCTTCCGGCACGTCCAGACACCTGCGCCATCATCTGGAAGGCACGTTCATAAGAACGGAAATCAGGATAATTCAGCATCATGTCAGCATCCAGAATTCCTACCACGCTCACACGGTCAAAATCTAATCCTTTTGTAACCATCTGTGTTCCAATCAAGATATCTGTCTTTCCTTCCTGAAAATCACTGATGATGTGTTCATACGCACTACGTGTACGGGTAGTATCCAAATCCATGCGCGCAATACTTGCCTCTGGAAATATTTCCTGAATAAGCACCTCTATACGTTCTGTTCCATAACCACGATTCACCACACTTTCACTTTCACAGGAAGGGCATTTCTCTGGTACCTTGTAAGTGTAACCGCAGTAATGACAGGTTAGCATACCTAGTCCTTTGTGATATGTAAGACTCACGTCACAGTTCTTGCAGCGTGGCACCCATCCACAGGTTTTACACTCTACCATAGGTGCAAAGCCACGACGATTCTGGAATAATATCACCTGTTCATGCGCCTCCAGCGCCTTGCGGATATGTCCTAGAAGAATCGCCGAGAAAGGACCATTCATATATTTCTTCTTACGCTGCTCATTGATATCCACCACCTGTATCTCGGGCATTTCAATCCCAGCATAGCGTTCCATCAATGGCACGTATGCATACTTTCCATTTAGGGCATGATGAAAACTCTCCAAACTTGGGGTAGCCGTACCAAGCAATGTCTTGGCTTTCATCTGTGCTGCCAATACCAATGCTGTGCTGCGAGCATGGTAACGTGGCGCAGGATCTTGCTGTTTATAGCTTGGCTCATGTTCCTCATCAACAATGATGAGTCCAAGTCTCTGAAAAGGGAGGAATACACTCGAGCGTACACCCAAAATAATATCATATGGTTGATCCGACAACTGTTTCTGCCAAATCTCCACACGGGTAGAATCAGGATATTTGGAATGATACACGCCAATGCGATTGCCAAAGGCGCGCTGCAACCTTTCGGTAAGTTGTGTGGTGAGGGCTATTTCTGGCAGCAGATACAGCACCTGCTTGCCGGCATTCAGCACCTTATTTATTATATGTGTATATACTTCGGTTTTTCCACTACTGGTAACACCATGCAACAAGCACACATCTTTCTGTCCTAATCCGTTCATTACACGGTTATAGGCTTGCGTCTGAGGTTCACTCATCTGCTTCAGTGCTATCTCTGAATTCAATTCGCTAGGCAGTAGGCGTCCTACTTCATAGGGATAACACTCCATAAACTCTCTATCTACCAGAGCTTTTAAGAGAGTCGTTGTGGATTGTGCACTTTCCAGCAGATAACTGCGTGATATAGGAATAGGAGTTTTTCCTTCAGAAATGCCACTCAGTTCCAAGTATTTCAGCATTAGTTCTTGCTGCTTGTGTGCACGTTTCAGAGAGTCGAGCTGTATCTGAAGAACCTGCTCATAGTTTGGATTCTGCAGCAATTCTGCCTCATTCTTCAGACGCACGCGCACTTCGGTACGAGGTTTGTAGGTACGGCGCATTTCTTCCTTTAGAAAGATTGCCTGTTTCTCCAACAAAGCCTTTATCGTGGGAAGAATATTTTTCACACTCACGGCTTTCTGCAATTGCTGAATGGTTTGCTCTGGCTGTGATTCCAATAGGTTATACACCCTCATCTCGCGATTAGAGATAGGTGTTTGTGCCTCGAAATCAGGATTTAATACCACCCATGTTTCACTCTCAAGTTTCAACCCCGATGGCAATGCTGCTCTATATACATCACCTAGCGTGCATAGATAGTAATCGGCTATCCACTGCCATAGTTTCAACTGTTGCGGAAGTAGAATAGGATGATTGTCCAATGGTCCTAGAATGGGTTTCACCTGATAACCCTGTGGTGCCTCATCGTGCACCTTTGTAACTATGGCAGTATGGAATTTCTTCTGTCCAAAAGGTACTATAACGCGAAATCCCACCTCCACCTGCCCTATCCATTCCTCGGGTAAGGAATAGGTGAAAGTATTTGCAAGTGGAAGTGGGACTATTACGTCGATGTACCTCATTGTACTTTTTAGAAGAATACCAAAAGGCCGAGCTTCCAAGTATTGTTCTTGAAGGCTTTACCTACCATTGTAAGTGCCTTGTCAGTAGCATCACCACAAGAGATGTTGTAGCTCAAACCAATCTGGAACTGGTCGAACACGCGCACACCACCACCCAGGTTAATGCTTACCTGTGAACTGCGCATGGTGTAGTTCTGAGCATCGAACAACTTATGCTCCTTGGTACCAACCAGCCAATCAAACTGAGGACCAGCACTTAGGAAGATACTTGCCAAGCTGCTAATGCCAAAGTTAAACTTTGCGTTCAAAGGAACAGAAATATAGCTGCTGTTTATGTTCTGATCGATGCCATTCTGTGAAAGTTTTGCACCATTATAGGCATACTGGATAGAACCATCAATCTTGATTCCTGTGATAGGCAAACCTACTTCAACAGTAGGACCCAGATACCAACCTGTATAGTTTTTACCAATCTCAGTACCTTTCAGGCTAACCTTATTCATTGAAATACCGCCCGAAACACCAAACTTTACCTGTGCCTGCGCTGGGGCAGCCATCAAGGTAATCATACACAACAAAGTAAAAATAATCTTCTTCATTTTATGTAATTATTAAATAAGTATTATTGCTAAGCTGAACAAATCAGTTTAGCAATGACGGAACGCCATTGCAAAGATAAATTAAAAAATCCATATCGCGCGCGTAAAATTCTATTTTTATTGCTAAGTTTGCAGTATATTTATCAACGGTACTATGAACACACTGAAAAAAATATGGGTATGGCTGCGCCGATTTCGCAAGCGCAAGGGCTATGGTGTGCACTCGCCTTTTGCCTTTACCCTGATTCGTACCGTGATAAACGAACGTAGCCAGTACTATGCTTATGGCACCCTGAAGCCACAGCGAAAAGTTAACCACTGCGCTCCAAAAAAAATAGACCATCTGCTTTTCAGGCTCTCGAATCGTTTTCAACCTTCTACTGCCTTGTGTATCGGAGAAACGAATGCCCTTAGTTCTGCCTACATACAGACTGGTTGCCATCATACCGTGTGCACCGATTTGCCTGTACTTACACAACCCGAGCAGTGGTTTGCACAGCATTTTAAACAACAGGAAATAGGTATGCTGTTTGTAAACGATGCCCCAAATTTCCAGCAGATTGTTTCTGCTGCCATGCCATACATCACTCCCGACAGCGTATTTGTGATTACAGGCATTCGTACCCGCAATCGTCGCTCGTGGTGGCAACAAATCAAGGAAGACAAACAGGTAGGCATCACCTTCGATCTTTATCAGGTAGGCGTTATGCTTTTCAACCATGCCTACCACAAGCAACATTATATCGTAAATTTCTAAATCAATGAAAGTATATACAAAAACCGGAGATGAGGGCATGACAAGCCTGGTAGGTGGACAGCGTGTTCCTAAGACACACCTTCGCCTTGAAGCGTATGGCACCATCGACGAATTGAACTCTCACATCGGATTGCTCATGTCGTTCTGTCAGTCTCTTCCTCAAACCGAAGACATCATGCTACAGCTTGACGAAATACAGCATCAACTATTTGTAGTAGGCAGCAACCTAGCTACCGATACCGAAAACCGAGAGTTACGCAAGTACTCTATCGTAGAAGAAAGTGCTGCCACCACCCTTGAGCAGCAGATTGATGATTTGCAGGCACAACTGCCTCATGTGCCCCTATTCATCATGCCTACAGGTTGTGTTGCTGCCAGTCAGGCACACGTTTGCCGCACCGTTTGCCGCAGGGCAGAACGTTGCATTTTGCGCCTGCATCAGGAAACTCCAGTAGACGAAACCGTTCGTCAATATGTAAATCGTCTCAGTGATTACCTCTTTGTGTTGGCACGTTATTTGAATGTCATCTCACAAACACCCGAAAAAAGTTGGCGCAGGGGATAAAAAAAGCAGGTAGAATACTTGTTGTTTTTTAAAAAAGTTTTACTTTTGCGCAAAATTTGAAATATATAATAATAAAGGAATAACTATGTATTGGAC
>JAGHTY010000187.1 GCA_018065125.1 Candidatus Minthousia equi | reverse complement strand
TATTAATGTAAAGTCTATGGTTTTTATTTTGATATTATACTTTTCATCTCTTCAATAAAAGCAATGCATTCTGGCAATAAAGGTTCAACCTCTTCTTTCTTGTAAACAATATAGACGTCGTAATCAGAATCGTTACGAAATTGCATCATTGTGGTAAAAAAATGTCCCCACTTCTTATCAACCAAACCAGTCTTTACACAATGTAAGCCAAACATCTGTTTCGCACCATCATGACTCTTATAGTTTTGAATGCCAAGGTGCAGCAATGTGGCATTTATCGCATGAAAACAAGCATAGTACAAGCGGTTTACGGCAGAATTATAGAACCCATATTGCATGTTTACCTTGGCAACTTCGATAAGTTCTTCTGCAGCAGCCATTTCACGAATACTTTGCTCTTTATTCAGTTTCTCTGTCATAATGGGATTCTGTCTTTTTTTACCTGTTCTGTGAAAACGGATTTTCTGCTGTTCCAGGATGCAGTGGTTTCTATGTGTGGATTGATAGAGGCCCCCGTTTCTAATTCAATCTCGTAGAAAGGATATATCAAATCCATTCTTTGCTGCAGATTAAGGGTTGGAGCATCTACTAGAAGTAGTACGTCAAAATCGCTATCGGGGCGCGCTTCTCCACGCGACTCACTTCCATACAGCCACATTTTAACGTTGGGAGCAAACAAAGTTGCAATACCCTTGATTTTATTTACTACCTCGTTTCTATTCATAGAATATGTATTACATATTTATTTTGCAAAGAAACACATAAAACCTCACACCACCAAATTTTAGGTAAAAAAAGAGGTGCGCTCCTCGCGGAGGGCACCTCTTAAACACTTAATTTATATATTTATGTTATAGACATATTCCTCATAAAGTGCTACGGCTCCCAGGCACCACAGCTTAGTTCTTTCTTGTTGCAGTTGCTGATACGTTTCCGAAGCATAGAATTTCTGCAATGCTTCTTCCATAGAGCAATGGTCGGCATCGGCAATAATGGCCGAGACGCCAACTACCTTTGAAGGCAGAAAATGATACAGGTTCTGCTGAGTAACCTCTAGGTTCATAGTTCTATCTTTACTACTTCGTTAAACTTTAAATTCCTTAGCGCCTCGGGAGTATGCAAAAGCAACTGATCCACCAATTTATAGGTCTTCAGTTCACGTATCAAGGCCTGTTTATCCAGAATACCTGCCTCGTAAAGTGCAAAAGCCGCATAGACCTTATCATTTGCTACAGGACCATATACAAAATCGTAATTATGTGTAAAACCAGGTACATTGCGGTTTTCATAAACAAAATCCACCCATTCCTCGGTAGGGCTTTCAAACCAAAGGGTATTTAGGCTCCTGAGCATGTCAATATCTATTTCATAAACATTCACATAGCCTTCAGAGGATTTCTGTATTCCTGCACGACGAATCACCCATTCCCTTGCCTGGTAAAAATCTGTCGTTGTATAAAATCCAGAGCCATAATCCAGTGTTCGACTAGGCTTACGAATTTCTGGCATGGCTACAATTTCAAGACTTCCATGATACACTTTCATTATTCTTTCCTCCTTTCCAGAAACTCATCAATTTCCTCCATGAGCCATTGCTTGCTCTGGGTGTGTAACACATTGAAATTGTCTGAAAGATACGACGCTACCCCCTTAGAGAAAAACAATGCCGCCACCTGGGCACCATCCATCCCCTTCTGCATCTTGTATTGCTCTATACAAAACGCCACAAAGTATGACCGATCCTTCTCTTCCTTTGACATCTTTCTATCTGTACTACACCGCTGCGAAGGTAATTATATTACCCCACACCACCAAATTTTAGGTAAAAAAAGAGGTGCGCTCCTCGCGGAGAACACCCCTTCAAAAACACTTAATATATATATTACTAATATTTTTAAGACTATTAATGTAAAGTCTATGGTTTCAGCAGCCCTTCTACTGCTTCTATAAATTTTTGGGCTTTAGGATAATATTCATCTATTTCCTCTACCGTTGTAGAAATAAAATCATCGTACTTAGAAAATTCTGTTCACGAAGAACAGGAACCTCTGCCAATGTTTGCTTTGCTCGCTGTAACCGATATTGTACCAAGGCATAACGGGTTTCATCATCTAATTCTTCTTTCATACTCACCATTATTTGAAAGGTTTATGCCATCGTGCAGAACATTCTCATAAAACTGCGTGCGAAAAGGACGATTCTGCCACTGATGCAAACTAACCACATAAGGGCTGATAGACACACCCGTGTCAAGTTCAATATCATACAGTGCGTCTATTACCTTATCCCGATCATCGTATGACACCCTGCTTACTGGCAGCAGCACCAGCAGGTCGATGTCGCTATCAGGACGAGCATCACCTCGTGCCTCACTGCCATACAGAATTGTAGTGGCCTGAGGTAACTTCTCCTTCATGGCTTTGCTTATGCAAGAAACTATCAGCGGGCGTCTCATAAGCTATCTACATGTATAGTTAATATTTATTTTGCAAAGAAACACATAAAACCTCACACCACCAAATTTTAGGTAAAAAAAGAGGTGCGCTCCTC
>JAGHTY010000170.1 GCA_018065125.1 Candidatus Minthousia equi | reverse complement strand
GGACAAGGCTACTCTAATCGACCCAGAAAACTGCGATAAGAGTGAAGAATATGCTCAACTTCTTGCCGAATTGCGTAAGAAGAAAGGTATGACTATCGAGCAAGCTCGTGAATTGGTAAAGAACCCACTTTATCTTGGTTGCATGATTATCAAGACAAATGGCGCCGATGGTCAGATTTCCGGAGCACTAAGTACTACTGGCGACACTCTTCGCCCTGCCCTTCAGATTATAAAAACAGCTCCTGGTATTACATGCGTATCTGGTGCAATGCTTTTGATTACCAAGGAAGAACAGTATGGTGAAAATGGCATTCTAGTAGTAGGCGACGTAGCTGTTACTCCTATGCCAGATGCAAACCAGTTAGGTCAGATTGCCGTTTGTACCGCACAGACAGCTAAGAGCGTTGCCGGTTTTGCTGATCCTCGCGTGGCTATGCTGAGTTTCTCAACAAAGGGCAGTGCAAAGCACGAAGTTGTTGACAAGGTTGTTGAAGCAACCAAGGTTGCCAAAGAATTGAATCCAGAACTGAAGATTGATGGCGAGTTGCAGGCAGATGCCGCATTGGTTCCATCTGTAGGTCAGAAGAAAGCTCCTGGTAGTGAAATCGCAGGAAAGGCAAATGTGTTGGTATTCCCTAACCTAGAAGTTGGTAACATCGGTTATAAGTTAGTGCAGCGTTTAGGTAACGCCGAGGCACTTGGTCCTATCCTTCAGGGTATTGCACGTCCTGTTAACGACCTAAGTCGTGGTTGTTCTGTTGATGACATTTACAAAATGGTAGCCATTACTGCATGCCAGGCAATGGATGCGAAATAATTAATAATTAATAATTGATAATTACACAATGAAGATACTAGTATTGAACTGCGGTAGTTCATCTATCAAATATCAGTTGTTCGAGATGGACACCAAGACAGTATTGGCAAAGGGTGGAATTGAAAAGATTGGTTTAGCCGATTCATTCATCAAGTTCTCATTGCCTAATGGTGAAAAGAAAACAATTACTGAGGATATCCCAGAGCACACTAAGGGTGTAGAATTGATTTTCAAGGTGCTTACCGACCCAGAATTCGGTGCTCTGAAGTCATTAGATGAATTGGATGCTGTTGGACACCGTATGGTACATGGTGGCGAGAAGTTTGCCAAGAGTGTATTGCTCGACGACGAAGTCTTGGCAGCATTCACTGCTTGCAACGACCTTGCTCCATTGCACAACCCCGCTAATCTCAAGGGTGTAAAGGCTGTTTCTGCCTTATTGCCTAACATTCCACAGGTAGGTGTATTCGATACTGCATTCCACCAAACAATGCCTGATTACGCTTACATGTATGCTGTTCCTTATGAACTGTACGAGAAGTATGGCGTGCGTCGTTATGGTTTCCACGGAACTAGTCACCGCTATGTTTCACAACGTGTTTGCGAATACCTTGGCGTTTCTCCCGAGGGCAAGAAGATTATCACCTGCCACGTAGGTAATGGTGGTTCAATCTCTGCTATCAAGGATGGCAAGTGTATTGATACCTCAATGGGTCTTACCCCACTCGAGGGTTTGATGATGGGTACCCGCTCTGGCGATATCGATGGTGGTGCCGTTACCTATATCATGAATAAGGCTGGTCTTGACGAGAAGGGTATCAGCAACTTGTTGAACAAGAAGAGTGGTGTTGCCGGCGTTTCTGGTGTGTCAAGTGATATGCGCGACCTTGAAGCTGCTGCAAAGGAAGGTAATCCACGTGCTATTCTTGCACAAAACATGTATTTCTACCGCATCAAAAAGTATATCGGTTCATACGCAGCTGCACTGGGTGGTGTAGATATCATCGTATTCACCGGTGGCGTAGGCGAGAACCAAGCATCTTGTCGTGCTGCCGTTTGCGAAGGCTTGGAATTCATGGGTGTCAAGATTGACGCTGAGAAGAACAAGACTCGTGGCGAAGAGGCTATTATCTCTGCCAACGACAGCAAGGTTACCGTTTGCGTTATCCCTACCGATGAGGAGTTGATGATTGCAACCGACACTCTTGCTTTGGTAAAGAAATAATACACCTATTTTATAATATAAGTAAAAGGGCAAATCTATTGAGGTTTGCCCTTTCTGTTTTTCTAAAGAGAAAGGTAGTCACGGAACATCATTCCACTGCGGATGGAAAATCATTACGCTGCCCACGGAACGCAATATTTCATATATTCATTTTATTCGTTAATTGGGGAGCTTAAAAAAAATAAAAAAAATACGATTTTACCTCTCACCTCTCACCCAGCCAGTGTTCATGGGCTTTTCAGGTGAGAGGTTTTTAACCTCTCACCCACCTCTCACCCTCTTTTTGAATTATAAAACACCGATGAATAAAGGCTTTCACACACAAGAGTGAGAGGTGAGAGGTAAAAACGAATTTCTTAGAAAAAACAAAAAAAAAACGGATTATAGCACTAGAAGTAACTTAATTCACGAAAAGCAAAGCCAATCCATGTGTCTGGCATACCAAGAGAAAAAACTGCAAAAGTACGTCCAGATTATAACGGTAAAGAAATAAGGTTCAATTATGGTTGGCTATCACCTTCTACAAAATCTTCCAGAAACATGTGTTCGCCGTCGAACACAGCATACGAGAACTGATAAATCCAATCACCCAATATCATCAGACGAGTTTGTCGGTTCAGTATCAAATCCAGTTCAATGTGTCTGTGACCAAACATGAAGTAGTTTACATCGGGATGCGTTTTCAAGTAATCCTTAGCAAACAACACCAAGTGTTCATTATCTTCACCCATGTAAGGAGGTTCCTTACCATCCTCACGCTTCAGTCTGCTGTGCTTAGCCCATGAAAGACCAAAATCAACTCCCCAGCGAGGATGCAACATTCTAAACAGGAACTGGCAGGTGCGACTATGAAACAAAGAACGCAGAAACTTGAATTTCTTATCAGGATCGCCCAATCCATCGCCATGCGCCAAGAAGAAAGTTTTCCCTAGGATATCAACCGTAACAGGTTCACGATGAATAGTCACGCCACACTCCTTCTCCAGATAATCACCACACCAGATGTCGTGATTGCCGATGAAGTAATGCACCTCTACCCCGCTATCGGTCAGTTCGCTAAGTTTTCCAAGGAAACGAGTGTAACCCTTTGGTACCACCAAGCGATACTCGAACCAGAAATCAAACATGTCACCCAAAAGATAAATAGCCTCGGCCTTATCCTTTATGCTATCCAGGAAATTCACCAAACGGCGTTCCTGTGTGCGACTATGTTCAATGGCTCGCGAACCTAAGTGAGCATCTGATAAGAAATAAACGTTCTTCATAATTACATGAAACCTAGTTCCAGTTTTGCCTCATCGGTCATCATGTCCTTGTTCCATTCTGGTTCAAACACCAGGTTCACCACCACAGATGTTACACCTGTTATAGCCTCGATCTTCTGGCGTACATCTTCTACGATGAAATCTGCTGCGGGACAGTTTGGGGCTGTGAGTGTCATGTCCAGGTTCACGGAAAAGTCCTCCTGCACATCCACCTTGTAGATGAGTCCCAAATCATAAACATTAACAGGAATCTCTGGGTCGAATACGGTTTTCAACACCTCGATGATTCTTTCTTCTATCTCCAGTTTTGTCATTTTTCCATATGTTAAATCGCAAAGTCTTACCTGTGCGATGCTCTAAACCTTATTATAATTTGCCTTCATCCTGATAACTATAGTATAGTCCATCCGTTATCACCACATGATCCAGCAAGCGAATGTCCACTGCCGCACATGCCTTTTGCAGACGAGTAGTAAGCTTATCATCATCACTACTGGGTCGGATGCTACCCGAAGGGTGATTGTGGCAGAGGACAATGAGTGTAGCACGTTTCATCAGAGCCTCACGCAACACACAGCGCACATCCACGGCAGTAGCGGTAAGTCCACCCTTGCTCACGCACACAGTGTCGATAACCTTCAAGGCATTGTTCAGCAAGATTACCCAGCATTCCTCATGTGAAAGATCCTGCATTCTTGGATGCATAAACTCGTAGATTATGCGCGACGAATCCATCCTTGCACGTTCCTGCACCTCGGCCAATTTCCGGCGCTTACCCAACTCACAAGCAGCTTGTATGGTAATGGCTTTTGCCTGTCCTATTCCCTTATATTGTTGCAACTCTTCAACCGACATTTTTCCCAATGTGTTCAGATTATTGCTACAATCCGAAAGAATGCGTCGCATCAGTTCCACAGCACTTTCCTCGGCACTGCCCGAGCCTATCAGTATGGCAAGTAATTCTGCATCAGAAAGAGCCTCTGCTCCCTTTTGCTCCATCTTTTCACGTGGACGATCCTCTATAGCCCACTGATTTATGCTAAGTTTCTCTGCCATCAGTCGTAGAAATTATCTTCAAAAGCCTGGAATTCACCTTGCTTCTTCACACACCTTGCCCACCAGGCACGGATAAATCCAGTGCCATAGCCTATCAACTGAATGAATGAGGCATCTATTGACAAGAACCCTATGATGGCACTTCTGTTTCGAATGCTGGCATCCACAAACACCAGCAAACTGAACAGCACTAGTGGCAATAGGGCAAACCACCACAGTGTGTTACATATTTCAAATCCATGTACACCCATCACCCTGCATACGGCAGCAAAAAGCACCAGGAAGATACTGGCAACCGTGAAGGCTGCAGGCAGCAAGTGCACCAGTTTCAATGATTCAGGATACTTTTTATATAGGTGTATACGCGCAATGCCCGAGTTGTGCACCTGGCGGAAGAATTTGGTAAAGTCTGTTCTACGCTTGTGCCACACCCATGCCTCGGGAAACAGCCGACATGCATATCCACCCTTGAAGATACGGATGCTGAAGTCGATGTCCTCGCCAAATCGCATCTTCGAAAAACCCTTAAGTTTCATATACACACTGCGGCGCACACCCATGTTGAAACTGCGAGGATAAAACTTGTCCATCTTCTTCTTTCCACCACGAATGCCACCTGTGGTAAAGAACGAGGTCATGGAATAGTTGATGGCTTTCTGTGTTCGGGTAAAAGATTCGTGCGCACGGTCGGGGCCTCCGAAAGCATCGGCAGGTTCGCGATTCAGTTCATCTTCTACTGCCTGCAGATACCCTTCGGGCAGCACGCAGTCAGAATCTAATATAATAAGGTATTCCCCTTTTGCCCTTTCGGCGCCGAAATTTCTGCTCATACCAGGACCCGAGTTCTTCTTCTCAAAGTAGTGAAGACTCAGTTCATTAGCATATTTGTCCACCACTTCCTTGCATGGAACTGCCGAGCCATCCTCCACCACCAGCACCTCAAAATCCTTCAGTGTCTGGGTAGTCAGGCTTTGCAACAACTCGTCCACTTCATCGGGACGATTGTAAACTGGTATGATAAATGAGTATTTCATGTATGCAAAGATAGTGCAAGGCGAGCGGAATACAAAATAAATGTATTTATTTTTATTCCAGACCCGCAGCCTAGCTTCGTGAAACAAAAAAGCGCGAGGAGAGCGAATACAAAATTAAAACACAAAAAAAGAGTAGAACCATTCATGATCCCGCTCTCGTATTTCTTTAATAAATAAAGGTGTCAAGATTACTTCTTGTTGCTGATACCGTTGAATTCATCAGAAACGGTCAACTTCTTACGACCCTTTGCACGACGGCTAGCCAATACGCGACGACCATTGGCAGTCTGCATTCTCTCACGGAAACCGTGCTTGTTCTTTCTTCTTCTGTTAGAAGGCTGGAATGTTCTTTTCATTGTCTTATAATTGTTTTTACGTTATTAATCTACAGATTTGGGCTGCAAAATTAGGAGTTTTTTTTAAATTCTCCAAATGATAAGTGATTTTTACTCAAAGATTTTTGCAATTTACCCCGAATTACAGTACTTTTGCAGTCGATTTTACGATTATTTCATAATAAAATAAAGAATAAGAAGTTATGATTAATGCACAAGACATTAAGAACGGAACCTGCATTCGCATGGACAACAACCTGTATTTTTGCATCGAGTTCCTGCATGTAAAGCCAGGTAAGGGTAACACATTCATGCGTACCAAGTTGAAGAACGTAGTAGATGGCCGTGTTTTGGAGCGTCGTTTCAACATCGGTGAGAAGTTGGAAGATGTTCGCGTAGAGCGCCGTCCATATCAGTACCTGTATCAGGAGGGTGAGGACTTCATCTTCATGAACCAGGAAACTTTCGAGCAGATTCCTATCGCTAAGGATTTGATTACTGGTGTTGACTTCATGAAGGAAGGTGATGTAGTAGAAGTTGTTTCTGACGCATCTACCGAGACTGTTCTTTATGCAGAAATGCCAGTGACGACTGTCTTGAAGATCACTTACACCGAGCCAGGTTTGAAGGGTGATACCGCAACTAACGCTACCAAGCCAGCAACTGTTGAGACTGGTGCTACCGTTCGCGTTCCTTTGTTCATCAACGAGGGTGAGTTGATTGAAATCGACACTCGCGATGGTTCATACCAGAACCGCGTAAAGGCATAAGCGCAGCGCTAATAACATCAGACAACATCCGGATTGCAAACACAGTCCGTAGTCAAATAAAAAAAGGAGGTTCACGCCTCCTTTTTTTATTCTTTTCTTTCCAAATTCAACTCCATCACACCACACATACGATAAATTAACAATAACCTAGCTCTTACCTAAAAAGGTCCGATTTCACTTTCCTAACTAGGAAAAATGATTTTCTACACCAGAAAAAACGTTTTTCTCAGTATCATGGTTTTTATACACATAGTCACATAAAATACAACAACTAGAATAGAAGGAGGTCGTAACCCAACACCACATTTACCGATGGCAAGAACAAGAAAATAATATAATTATTTTGTGCTTCGCTCAACTCTCCGTAACTTTGTAGCCAAATGCGTAAGAACAAAGAAATATGAAATTCTTCAAAAAGATAGGTAGGGGATTAAAAAGCAGCTTGCTATGGATGAACCTCTTTGCCATGGCTGCAGTGTTAGTACTGTTGTTCCTGCTTTGCCAGTGGGGCATCAAGGCATACACCCGCCACGGACAAGGCGTAGAGGTACCAAAGGTTACCGACATGCTTTTCTCTGAGGCTGAGTACAAGCTGAACCAAATGAACCTAGAGATTCTGGTAGTAGACTCTGACTATGTGAAGAGCAAGCCTGCCGGATGCATTCTAGAACAAACCCCATCTCCCGGCATGAAGGTGAAGAGCTACAGAACAGTGTATGTTACCATCAATGCTGCCAGCAGTCCTACATTGGTGCTGCCTGATTTGGCAGACAACTCTTCATTCCGACAGGCACAGGTAAAACTTACCTCTATGGGCTTCAACATGGGGCCTGTAGAATACATCGATGGAGAAAAAGACTGGGTTTATGCCGTAAAATACCGTGGCAGAAAAGTGTTTGGAGGCGACCGCGTTCCAAGCGACGCAACACTGGTACTGGTAGTAGGTAGCGGTATGTATGGCGGTACAGGTGAAGACAGCACCAAGCAGTATCGCATGGACGACCTAGGCGACTTCTCGGATGATTTGGACATCGACCCAGACCTAGAAGAAATGGAGCAGAAAGAAAAATCTGCTGCCAAGAAAAAGGAAGAAGAAAAGAAAACAAACAAACCCGACGACTGGTTCTAATAAAGCATGATGGAGAATCTACCAGAAGACGACTTGCTGGAACTGGAGATGGAGGATGGCGACGAAACCTCGCAGCTGTATGAACACTTCAGGGTTTTAGTTGACAAGAAACAGGAACCTATCCGCGTAGACAAGTTCCTGATGGACCGACTGCCAAACGTTTCACGAAACCGACTGCAGAAAGCTGCCGAGGTGGGATTTGTCATGGCAAACGGAAAACCCATCAAGAGCAGCTACAAGGTAAAACCTTCCGATGTAATTACCGTAATGATGGATACGCCACGTTACGAGAACGACATCATTCCCGAAGACATTCCACTGAAC
>JAGHTY010000147.1 GCA_018065125.1 Candidatus Minthousia equi | reverse complement strand
TGCAAAAATAATGATTATTCTGAAATAAAAGAAAGAATTATCTTGTTTTTTATGAATAAGAGTTTTTTACTAAAACCATCCACCCTCCACTAAAGCGCTATAACTTGCAGATAATCAACAGTTAATTCTAGTGGAGGGTTCTTTCAACCCTCCACTAACCCTCCACTAACCTTCCACTAAAGTTTAAGCAAAAGACTTGTCGGTTTATACAACAATAAGACTTGGAAATTTAGCACTAATCGGATAGTACGTTTAGTACTAATCGGATAGTACGTTTAGTATTAATCGGATAGTACGTTTAGTACTAATCGGACATCACGTTTATGTGTAAACGTATTGTACTAATGAAAAAGACTAAACCTGTTTATCTGTAGGGGATCTGTAACTCTACAGTACCTTTTCCTAGTATAGTCTTCCTAAAAAAAGAGGAATTGCAGCAAAAGTTTATAGAGTGGATAAACGAGTATGAGAAATATAACACCAAAGATTAGTGTGAGAATCATGAAAACATGTTATTTACTTAACTATCTTAACCTGTTTACTTAAGTAACACTACCCTATTTATTCAAAAAAGAGAATCCAATTATTCAAATAACTGATACCATTTACTTAAGTATTTACGCGCAAAAGCTTTAATAATATGTGTGTCTTTTGCAAGTAAAATAACGGTTGAAAGTTAGTGGAGGGTTGGTTGAGGGTTAGTGGAGGGTTGGAATAACCCTCCACTAAAAAGTATAACTTGATTATCTGCTAGTTAAGGTAAGTTTTTTGCGATTTAGTGGAGGGTTGAGCAAAATCTAGATTTTGCGACAACAGACTACTGACTACAGACAACGGACTAGTAGCTAACGCTCCAGTTTAAGTGGGTAAAAGTCAACAAGTCAACGAGTCTACGAGTACTCATAACTCCTTCCCCTATTATCCTTGGCCCCAGGCATCTATTATGCTTAGAATTGTCCGTAAGGACGGAACAAGTGCAAGTGTTACTTCTTTCTTCTCATTAGAACCCATATCACTACAGGTGCGCCAATCAATGCTGTTACAGAATTAACAGGAAGTGCGCCTTGAAATCCTGGCATTCGTGCAATAAGACTGCAGGCAAGTGCCGTAAGTGCACCAAAGGCAAGGCTAGCAGGCAACAACGTGCGATGACTTGAGGTACGAAGCAAGCCTCTACAAATGTGAGGAACTGCCAAACCAAGGAACATAATTGGACCACAATATGCCGTTACTACTGCAGTAACAACACCTGTATAAACAATAATACGTGTGCGGGCCTTGCGGATATTTAATCCTAGATTTGCAGCGTATGAATCACCTAGAAGCATTAAATCCAATGTCTTGATGAACAGGCATGACAATGGCAGCAAAACTAGCATCATGGTAACAAACAGCACCATCTGCCCTCCTGAAACGCGCGAAAAACTGCCTAACCCCCAGATTACGTATGCCTTGATATCCTCTTCAATACTGAAAAACTTTAAAACACCAATGATGGCATTGGCCACATACCCTACCATAACACCAATGATAAGTAAGGTAATCTGTCCCTGTATGCGATGTGAAACATACACGATAACACCCATGATTGCCAAAGAACCAAGAATGGCACCTAAAGTAAGCGAAACCTCGGCAGCGATGCCTAAAGAACTAAGTGCCACACCACCAATGCTACCTGATAGCAACACAACAAATGCCACACCAAGGCTTGCTCCACTACTGGTACCTAACACCGAAGGCCCTGCCAAAGGATTACCAAATACTGTTTGCATCATTATACCGCAGACGGATAATCCTGCTCCTGCCACAAGCGCCGTAAGGGTTTGTGGTAATCGGGATTTCCAGATGATATTGCTCCAGATTTCATTCTGGGTATCATCTCCTAGCAAAATACTAACAACGGAATCAAAAGGTATCTCTACCGAACCTAAGGTAAGATTCAGCAACATACATGCCAGTATCAGCAATATGGTGATGGGCCAAAATAGTTTCATTTCAGTAATGAGTAATATTTAGGTGTATGTTCAGGAACTAGTTCTGGATGGAAAATCTTCAGGAAATCTGCAAGAATAAGATGTGGCTCTACAGGCATGCTTTCATAGAAAGGAGTTTTTGTCATATTACAGTAAATAACACCTTGGTTCTTGCAAGCATCAAAATCACCATAACGTGCATCGCTTTCACGAAGAGCATCGTATGTAAATGTACCTTTATGACTATTTAGAATACGCCAGTATTGTGCATGTGCTGCCTTTGCATATACCAGTTCATACTCTAAATTTACTCCACCAGTACTATTATCATCCTTGAAGATATAATCGGCACCTGCATCTTTGAACAGTTGTGCCAGGAAACTACGGCCACCTACAACATACCAGTTGCCTCCATGTAGTTCTCCACTGAAAACAGTAGGACGACTATCAACATTCTGGGCAAGAGACTTCAAGTCATTATACTTTTTTTCAATTTCATCGAAAATCTCTGTGGCTTTCTTTTCTTCACCCAACAGAAGACCAACAAACTTTATCCATTCTGCTTGTCCTAATGGGGTTAGCTCCTTATATCCCAAATGAGGAATCAAAGGAATACCTGCATCCTTTAATGCGTCAAATCCACCTCGCTTAAATGGTGAAATCATAATGATGTCAGGATTAATGCCAAGAATTACTTCATTGTCAAAGTTTCCTTCTATACCAATCTTTTGAATCTTGCCATCATTGATACGCTGATGTACTTCTTCATTAAATAGATGCTTAGTACTGGTGATACCAACAATGTGTTCTAACTCATTTAACTTGATAAAATTAGATAGCTGTAAACTAGTCATACAGATGGTGCTACGAACAGGCAGGTCGATACGTGTATAACCTTCTGGAATCTGTGCATCTTCTCCCCTTTTAACCAATGCAAAGCGATAATCAAGTACTTTATTATCTTCAGGATCCTGCATGGTTACAAGGCAGGTGTTTCCCTGATAATTCAGCTTTATGCCTTGTGCATACTTCAGTGAAACCTGCTCATGAACAGAATCACTCTTTTCTACTGGTGTTGCAGCTTGTTGCTTACCTGCATTACATGATACTAGCGAAAATGCTAATAATGCTGTTAAGTATAAATATTTTTTCATGTTTTGTTTTTTATGGTCCACAAATTACAATATTTCGTGTTAATTCGTGAAATTCGTGGATAAATTACTATTCTCTTCAATAAGTATAATTTCCAATTTACCATTTGAATAACAAGATTGGCAGGTTTTGTAGCAGCATTCCAATAGCTTGTCCTTAAACAAAGTAAGATCGGCAGCAGAAAGACTTTGCCATAGTTCACGTGCCAGAACCATATTCATAATAGCATCCTGTGCTGCAACAGAACAACCAGCATCATTTGCCAGTTGTTTCAAGAATTCCTTGTTCATGACAACAGTCTTGCTGTGCGTGTTCAAATGTCCTTCTGCTAATTTTACAGCTTTTCCTATCATGATACCCATAGTAACCTTGTTGATATTCAATTCATGAGCAATCTTAAGCGTTTCACCAATGAAATTGCCGTAATGAACAAATGCTTGAGGTGGGAATTCTGGAAAGAAACGTTTCAGCATACGTTCACTCTTTGCTCCCGAATTAATAATAAGATGCTCTATGCCAATAGCCTTTGCAACTTCTACTTCACGGCGAATTGCTTCGATAAATGCTTCGGATGAAAAAGGACGAACAATACCCAATGTTCCTATGATACTTATACCATCCACTATTCCTAATTTAGGATTAAAAGTGCGTAATGCCAGTTCTTCTCCACCTGGAACAGATATTGTAATATTAACACCACGATTCGTAAGTTTCCTTATTTCGTTTTGCATCATAGAACGAGGTGTAGGATTAATGGCGGGTTCACCAACAGGAACGCCAATTCCTGGTAATGTAACCTTACCAACTCCTTTACCTTGCAGGAAATGTATATCTGTGTCGTCTGCCCATGATACTGTAGAAATAATGATTGAACCATTAGTAACATCAGGGTCATCTCCTGCATCCTTAATTACTTCAACTGATACCTTACCATTATCAACAAAAGCATTTGAAACTTCAATGGTTATAATTTCACTATTAGGTAATGATATAGAAACTGTTTCAGGAGCAACTCCATTTAATAAGGTAAGTACCGCCGCCTTTGTAGCTGCTGTAGCACAAGCGCCTGTTGTGAATCCAATTCGTTGATCAAAGAAACCCGGAACACATCTCTCAATCTCTTTACGCAAGGTAAATTCCCCGATAACACATAGGAATGAAGCAGGTAATTCTGGACGTTTCACCACAAACATAGGAATATTGGCTTTTTGTGCTGCAAGTGATTTCTCATCAAACCCTCCACTCTTACCACTTTCCTTGGTAATTATTGCATCTGGATTCAAGTAACTGATTAATTGTGCTGTATTATCTGTTTGATAAAAAACCAACCTATCTTGAGGAAATCCTTGTGCTAATGCCATTTGAACAGAATCTTCACGATTCAAAACACGGAACCAGCAATTATCATTTTCTTTCCAGAATTCTTTTAATCTTGAAATAGTTTTTACACCTGTGAGAGCAAGCAATCGTTTAATTCCATACTGTTTTAAGTGTAATACTGCATCTTCGAAATCCTTGCACAAAATAGCATGAGGAGGTAATTCTGGGTATTGTCTTTCAACCCGTACCACAGGAATATTCAACTCTGATGCAGTTTTTACTATATTATGATGCAATTGAGTTGCAAAAGGATGAGCTGCATCTACAAGCAATTTAATTCCCTTTTCTCTGCAAAATGAAATCATTTGACGTTCATCCATACCTCCATTTAGTCGGATACCATGAGCACAATCCACCTGCTGCCACTGCTCTAAAGTAGAATAGTAGTAGGGTTTTGCTGCCTGATCAAGTGTACGAACAGCCAATCTTCCTTCTGTGGTTCCTCCCAATATCAGTATCATTAATCCTTGCTTTCTCTATACAGATGTGTAAAATGTGAAGAATACAATCGTGATAAACCCTTTCTGTTATCAATTGCTTCACTTACTACCAACAAGGTAGTGAGTGTTAGGTTATTTTCACGAACAATCTTTGCCAAATCCTTTAGTTGTCCACGGTATATTCTTTGTTCTTTCCATGTTAGTTTATAACAAGCTGCAACAGGTGTTTCGGGTGGATAAGACATTAGCAATTCACGTCGAACATCCTCCACAATACCGGCACTCAGGTAAATACACATGGTGCTTTGCGATTGTGCCAACTTGTGCAATTGCTCTTTCTCGGGCATTGGTGTTCGACCTTCTCCACGGGTAAGAATAATGCTTTGTACCTTTTCTGGTATAGTAAACTGAGATTTTAACTCGGCAGCAGCAGCTTGAAAAGAACTAATGCCTGGAGTTATATGATAATCCATTTTATACTGGTCAAAATAAGCCATCTGCTCCTGTATTGCTCCATAGATACAAGGGTCACCAGTATGAAGACGAACCACAAACTTACCCTCATCATAGAATTGTTTCATCAAGGCAAACTGCTCCTCTAAATCCATTCCTGCAGAACTACGAACTACGCATCCATCTGGAGCATATTGCGTTAATTCAACAGGAACCAAACTACCAGCATACAATACTAAATCTGCTTTCTGAAGCATACGCTTTCCACGAACCGAGATCAGTTCTGGATCACCAGGGCCAGCACCAACTATTTCTATATGACCATGATTTGTTTGCGACTCATCCAATGCTAAGGCAAAAGTATAGTTGTTTGTACTACCCTCTACACAGCCTTTCTGTTTTTCAATCAATAGATGTGAATTGCCACTTGCAAGAATTGCACAACTTTCGGCAACACCATATAATCCAGTTACCTGAAATGCCTTTTCTGATGGATTAGGGACGACAATATCCTTTAGTTCTTCGGTAGTAAATATGTTTTTCCGTGCCCACGGAAATTTATTTTGCAAGGCACGGAACAAAGGTTCGTCTTTCTTAATTTCGTGAGTACTGATACTTGCTACAGATAACGGACTAAATCCCTTTTCTCGAATACAGTTGCAAATCTGCTCAACAATTCCTTCGGGATTACACTGATGCTTACATCCAAATCCTAAGTGCAACACAGCAGGACGGTAATAAATAGCAGGAATTGACAAAGCCTTATATTCCTTATGAGTTACAGCTAGTAACAATTGCTGAGTCGTGACGTTGCAAATACCATCAACCAATGAAACATGAGATGCCTTTGTGTTTCGAAGTTCTTCTGCTTCTTTACTATTATGCTCAATTAGCAATGCTGTTTCTTCCTTATTAACATATTGTGCAATGCAATGATTAAGCGAAGGAGCGTTATTTAACTCCATTTGCCAACCATTTCTGCCAGCAAGTGTATCCAAAGCCCAAAGACGCGAACAATCACTTTGCGTAGTTACTACTGCCTTTATGCCAAAGATACGTGCAATGCTGTTAGCCAAATCATTAGCTCCACCCACATGTCCACTCAAAACGGGTATAACATACTGACAAGTAGTGTCCATACAAACCACAGCAGGATCATGATACTTATCCGTCATCAATCCATTCAAGGCACGTACGCAAATACCCAAGGCACCTATAAAAACAACATTGTAGTGTTGAGCGAAACATTCCTTCATCAACTGAGGAACAGGAGCATCTTTCATCACAATACTATTAGGTAACTCTGCCAACAAAGTATCTACAACTGCCTGCTGTGAGGATGAGATTTGTATTATTGCTGTCTTCATTGTGCTTTAAGTATTTCTATTGGATTATGAGTATCGATGGCTATATGTGTCTGAGAAGTAATTCTCATGCCTGCCTCACAAACTGCTTCACGAAACATCTGAAGACTATCTGTAGAAACAGAATTGAACACGATACAACCATTTGGTTTTAAATTCTTCTTTATTTTCATTACCATTTCCTTGAGCTTTCCGCCATGACCTCCTATAAACACAGCATCTGGTAAGGGAATAGTACTAGTATCTATTTCTAGAAAATCGCCAGCATAGAAATCAATTCCCGGTGCTCCAAACTTCATTGCATTCTTTTGAAGAAGTTCCTCTCCTTCTTGACGAATCTCGAAAGCCGTAACATTTAAATGAGGAAATTGTAGTTTTGCTTCAATGCTGATAGAACCTGTACATGAACCAACATCCCAAAAATTCTGTTTGCCATGAAGTTGCAACATACTTAGAGTAAGCAATCGGATTGGCATCTTTGTAATCATGCGTGTTCGTCCGTTCAGCAAATGAAACTCATCTTCTGGAATACCAAAATATTGTTTTCTAGTAGATGTTTGCTGCAGTATAACACAATTAGGAAAAGAAAAAATCTGTTTTGATGCTTCAGTAAGCGATAAAGTGGTAACCTTTTCTTTCTGTGAATTACCCAGGCACTCTCCTATCGTAATTATGTAATTATCATAACCATAATCCAGCATTCGCTGAGCAATCATGGCTGGCGTTTTCTTTTGATCAGTCAATGAACCAATTAACTTTTCTCCCTTAATCAGTGCTTCGTCAAAAGCATTCCAAGGACGACCAGTCAATGAAACACAGCGTATATCCTGATAAGCCAGTAACATGCGGTGTGCAAGTAGTTGTAGAGAATTGAAATATGGATATACAACTATTTGCGCTTGTGGCAAAAGTCGCTTTAAAGTATTGGCAAAGCCATAAAACAAAGGATCACCCGAGGCAAAGACAACAATATCTTCCTTAAACTTTTCATATTCTTGAATTACCCTTTGAATAGGAACTATGATATCTATCCATAGATAGTCCTTGGGAAGTAAATGACGCATGAGTTCATGATGGCGTATACCACCCGAGAATATCTTTGCTTCATGAATAATATCAAGAACCTTGGGTTCAAGATATTGATTTTCATTATCGCTTATGCCAATGACTACAAACATATTTATACGTCTCTACCTGGTTTTAACAATGGAGCATCATCTACCGTAAGTATAGCATTGGTTAGTGTTGCTGCTAGATTACTGCCACCTTTTCTTCCCTCAACAATCAATTTAGGAATACTCTTGAAAGGTTTTACCATGTGCTTGCTTTCACACACATGTACAAAACCAACTGGTGCAGCAACAATACCTATAGGACTTGCCTTTCCCTTACGTATAAGAGAGCACAATTCCATCAGTGCTGTTGGTGCATTGCCAAAAATATACAATGCATCAGGATGTTCTTCTACTGCCAGACGAATACCCGCTTGAGTTCTAGTAATGCCTTTCTGCTTTGCCATATCTGCTACACGTTCATCGTGTAAATAGCATTTCACCTCTAATCCTAAACGTTGCAAGGCACCTTTACGAATGCCTGAAGCTGCCATGGTAACATCTGTGATGAGTGTTCGTACTTTTCCACTTCTTAACGTGTCATGAATAGTTTGAACGGCATTTTCATCAATCTTCAACACCTCTTCCATTTCGAAATCAGCAGTAGTATGGATAGCATGTAGCAAAGCCCATTTCTTATCAATAGCTATATTAGGATTCCTCAATTCCGACTGGATGGTACGGAAACTGTTCATCATAATCTCTTGACCTATACCTACATTCTCTTCCTTTTCCTCACGGTAGTAACCACGTGGTGTAATCAAATGATTATCGTAAATATAACTTTGAGAATTTCCAATAATAAGAATGGTAAACATGTCAATGCTTTCAGGATCTAGTTCACCAAGAGTAGTAACTCTAACTTCTTCTTCATCTCGTCCTGCCTGACGAACTATACCCACTGGAGTTGAAGGCGATCTTTCTTCCAAAAAGATTTCCTGTAAACGGTATAGCTGCCAGTATCTTCCATGACTCTTGGGATTATATACAGCAGTTACAAAATCACCAACTGCAGCTGCACGAATGCGCTTTTCAATTAATAACCATGGTGTCATTAAATCACTGAGCGAGATTAGGCATAAGTCATGACCAATAGCTGCCCCAAGTAATGACGCTGCTTTTTGAAAAGCACTGATTCCTGGTAACACAACAACATCAACAGAACTATTCCTCTCCTTCTTCATTTCATAAACTAGAGGAGCCATTCCATAGATACCGGCATCACCCGAGCTGATAACGCAAACCGTCTTGCCTTCTTCCGCAAACTGAAAAGCTTGCTCTGCACGATCTATTTCACGCTTCATGCCAGTATCTATGCACTGCGTTCCTTCGTTTAAGAATGATTGTATAAAAGGGAAATATACACTGTAACCCACAACAACATCACTTTCATGTAGTGCTGCAACTACTGCTGGTGTAATGTCTTGCGGAGAACCAGGTCCAATTCCGGCAACAATGATTTTATGCATGTTATATTTTTACGATGAAGTCATCCCAAACAGGGAAATACCCTGTTTAGGATGACAAAGTTATATAAAAGTTCCCTAACCGGCAATTATTCTACCTCAGGATTCTTTGAGTGATAGAAATCCTCAAGTGGAGCATTCATAATTGCATCCTTGGTATGCTGCATCCAAACGGCGCGAACATCATTAACCTCAAGCAAACCCTTTACAATACATGTCTCGTTGTTACAGGTATAACCAGCCTTCTGGAAATACCACTTCCAACTTAAGTCTTCGATTTCGCCTTCTTCATTGAATTCATATTCATCTGGATTCATATCCTCACCATCATCACCTGCCATATCATTGTTTGCATGGTCACCAGCGATAGACATCAATGGATGCAAAAATACCTTACCATTCACAATACCAGCACCCTGCATACGAACCCATACGCTAGTCTTATAGTTATCTGGCATATCAACAGTACCAACAAAATAATTAGGGTTGATTGACTGCAAAGACTCTTCCAGCTGAGTGTAGCGAACATTGCCAGAGTAAGTGTCGTATGAGTCAGGGTTACCATGACCCATGAATGCTACAACACCCTGCTTTGCTAAATTGCCATAATTCTTGTCCAAAGCTTTTGCTACTGCCTCTACGTCATCCTTGGTATCCAACAATGGAGTACCCAGGCGCAAAGTTACAGTTGCCAAATAATCGTCATCAATATCACCCAATGAGTTGTTTGCAAAGTCCTTCATGTAGTTGATAACACGGGTAAACTCCTCACCAGGAATTACCTGCAATGACTGAACTGTAATGTCCTTATAGCACTTCAACATACCAAAGCCCTGCAACCAGAAGTTAGGAGCATAGTAGTTACGAACTTCTGCACCATCAGCAACATGCTCACCTGCAGCAGCACGGTTGATGCAAATTGCAGAACTGAATGAAACGAATACGTCATAACCAGGGAATGCAGCTTCGTATACCTTCTTTGTAGAATCGAATGCATCGAATGCCTGCTGCCAAGTTGAACCGAAAGCAACCAAAAGAATAGCCTTGCTGTTCTTGCTCTTGCTCTGAGTGTTCTTGATAGTTTCATTTACCTGATTCTGGTAAGTTGTCCAGTTGTTCTGGATGTTCTCATCATTACTGCTACAAGCAGTGAATGACACAGTTGACATGATTGCCATCATTGCCAACAACAAATACTTAATCTTCTTCATCACTGTTTTTGTTTGATTTGTGAATAATATTATTTATTAATTTCTTTCCTTGGGTGAATTTAATGGTAAAAGATGCATAAAGTGTTCGTCCTGGAGTGGTAGAACCCAAGTGATTATGTCGTGGAGTTCTATCAACAAAATCCAGAATGTTATCCATACCCGCCTCTATTCTATAAGTAAGCTTTCCTTTACCAGTAAAGTCATGTGTTGTATTAAATCGCAAAATCTGATATGCTTTTCCATTACCATCATTCTGATAATAGCGCATACTGCTTCCACGTGCATAGAGACCTAATCCTAATTTATAGGTAGAAGTAAATTTATGATTAAAGGTTGCATATGCATTCCACTTGTGATGTGCCATACCATCTATGACCACCTTTTTCAATTTATCATGACTATCGTCATACACTTCAGCATCAGTATCAAGGTAACTATAATTTGCACCTAAAGTAATCTCCTTGTTAATGTTATATGTAAGATTAAGGTCCACACCATAAGTCTTCGCCTTTTCCATATTCATATACATACGTGGAATGATTGTTGTACTACCGTCTCCAAGAAACTCTGTAGAACCAATAGGAATCATACTTACTGGTACGTTTACCAAAGTTATCATGTTATCCAGTTTGTTATAATAACCTGTAACAGATGCTGTAATCTTATTACCACGATACTCAATACTTGCAGAAGAATAATTACTTACCTGTGGTTTTAGATTTGGATTACCCATATAGAAATAGGTATTTTGTCCCATTTGTCGAAGGTATTGATATTGCAATTCTTTTGGAGTTGGCGTTTTAAAACCTTCACTCCATCCCAATCGTAAGCGGAAATCGCCCATTGAGAACATTGCACTAATTTTAGGTGTTGCCCTAAATCCGAAAGCTGCATTCTGGTTAAAACGCACACCTGCTGTAAGATTAAACCAGCTAAGCAAATTGAATTCATCCTGAATATATAATGCTGCTGTCCAATCATCTGCAGTTTTTCCTTTCACACGTGTTGGTGCATTCAAATAATCATATCTAAATTCAGCACCCGCGCTAAGAGTATTTTCGAATGGTAAGAAAAATACACCTTTTAAATTTGCCATAGTACGCTGTTGATCACTTTGTAAATGATGCTGACCTGGCAGATATGGGAAATAGTTAGTGAAGTTTCCATTAGGATCATAACCATCTTCTAGCGTATTTGCTGTATACTGATAGAAATAGGCATGTTTATTCCAATCAATATCCATTGTAATATAATCAAAATTATTCAAACGATACTTTCCACCAATTGAAGCACTGACATTCTTATACATCAAATCGTAAGTATATACATCACAAGAAGGATACAAACCATTAGTAGGACGGTTTATTATCTTATGATAATAAGTACCTTCTGCATATAATCCTAATTTATTAGAAGGTGTATAGTCAATACGTTCTGCTATTTGCCAATTAGTATATTTGTTCACAGTTTTATTGCGACTATCATGAACCAAGGTTCCTTCTGTATATTCATCTCCCGTATTCTGCCAACCATCATTGTGCTGCAATTGGAAATTAGTGTATGATTGCCACTTTCCATACTTAACAGCAATACCATTATGCTGGCGAAGATCATTATGAGCACCGTATCTTGTTGTATTATCCAATGTTAAACCATCCTGATCATGTTTTTTAGTAATGATATTGATTACACCAGCAATAGCATCACTACCATATAATGCAGAAGCTGCTCCTTTAACAATTTCTATTTTCTCGATATTCTGGGGATCAATCAAACCTAAATCATTTTCACCACCTACATCACCATGAATTCGTTTACCATCAACTAGAATAAGGATATAGTTATTTCCCAAACCATTCATCTGCATCTGGCTACCCATATCACCTTCGTTGAAATCAAAGGAAGCAGTAAGTCCTGCCAAGATATCTTCCAGACTTTTACCAGCATAATTCTGCAACACCTTACTGGTAATAACCTCTGTCTGGACAGGCACATTTTTAAGCAGATGCTGTGTACCAGTACCCGTAACCACTACTTCATCAAGGTTTACATTCACCTTCTTTCCTTGCTTGTCAATCATGTCTTGTGCAGATAGATAAGCAATATGTAACATTAGCAATAAAAGCAAATATACCCTCTTCATATTCATTATTTATTATATTTTAGAACAAGACTTAAAACTACTGCACGACCTGGATTAATGGTCGAGAAATTACTGTTCCATGGTCTTGTGTCACGTTTATTGAATATATTTTCAACACCCAATCCTGGCTCAATAGAGTAACCATTCAACTGAAACGTATGACGGGTAGTTAAATCCCACTGAGAATACCTTGGAGAATATCCATAGGTTGTTGAATATCTACGACTTTGAATATGGCCATTCAACTGAACATTCAAAATGTAGTTATCCCAACTCTGATTCCAGCGAGCAAAGAAATTACCACTATTCTTTACACTTTTGTCAACAGGAGTTACTGCCCATTCACCCTTAGTATTCTGCGTCTTTGCTTCTGAATTGGTATGAATAAAACCACCACCCAAAGTAAAGCCAAAACCCAGATACGCTTGAGCATTGATACTTAATCCTTTTATAGTAGCCTTGTTTATGTTTTTTCTCTGACGAATTGTACCAAATTTCTGATGCAACTCCTGTGCGCCATTTGCAATAATCTCTTCTTCTGTCAATACACCATAATCAATCATGTCACTGATATGATTATGAAAACCAGTAACAGATACTGCAAATCGACTATGTGTGTATTCTGCGTTTATAGTATAGAAAATACTTTTCTCTGGCTTGAGAGATAAGTTTCCAATAGTTGCACGATCAGAAGTTTTTGACTCATCTGTGCCATGGATTTGATAAAGTGTTGGTGACCGGAATGCTGTTGCAACTGATGCACGAGCATGGAAACTACCTAACTTGTACATCAATGCCACATTTGGAGTTGCATAATTCTTGAAATTCTCATTATAAATATAACGTATACCAAAAACACCCTGCCAATTCGCACCTAAATCCAATTCGTCCTGCGCAAAGACTGCCAGAGTGTACATGCTCTTAAATGAAATATTATCAGATTCACTTCGATATTCTTCGTTTACTGCCTCCATACCAGCAGACAGTTTATTCCAATTACCAAGTTTAAAGATTCCCTTTACATTTGCATTATAATAATGAGTGCGATTTACATCCTGTTCATCATTAGGTTCAAAATCACCACTCTTAACAAAATATTTGTATTTTGAAGTGTAGTTATCTGAATATATTTCTGCATCAATGTAGGCAATTTTACTAATGGTATATTTCATACCAGCTCCAACATTGAATGCACCATGCTTCATGTTGTACTTATAGGCTTGCGTTTCATTATAAATCACATTGCCATTTTCATCTTTCTTGCTACTTGCCTTGAAATACGTTGCTTGCTGAGGACGGTTAGTTTGGTAATCGTATAGATTTCCACGAACATATAACTGCAATTTATCATTTATTTTATAGGTGATGCGTTCACTGATGTTATCAGAACGAAATCCAGTCGACATTGGTCTTCCTGTTTTATAACCGTTCTCATCAATGTTGTTTACCTGCCAGTTATCCGATTCACGACGTTGGTAACTGGTACAAATGCTAAAATTACCAAGATTTACATCTGCATTTATACTTTGTGAAAATCTACCCTTGCTAGTGTATTGTGTTTGTGTTCCAACATTCACACTATTACGCAAATCATCAGTAATAATATTGATAACTCCACCTATAGCATCACTTCCATAAAGGGCAGATGCAGCACCACTTAGAATTTCAATACGTTTTATATTTGCCACATTTATACGATTGTATCTATCATCACCAGAAAGGCGTCGACCATTCTCAAGAATCACAGTATATTCGTCTTTCATTCCATTCATACTGATGAAAGTACCCATACCGTTAGTCATGGTAGTGATGTTTGGAGCAAGTTTGGTAAGTGCTTCTTCAAGGTTTGTTACATGCGCATTCTTTATATCTGCAGCAGTGATTACTTGAATAGGCGCAGGGGAATTGCTGAGACGACGGTGAGTACCGGTTCCGGTAACCACTATCTCATCCAAAAGCACTTGTGCATTAGTACACAAGAATGAACAACCCAATAAGGTTGTCAACATAAAACTTTTCTTCATAAAGGAGAAATAAAAAACAAATCCTCTGTTACCCAATTCCCGGAGTAATCAAACACTTTAACTGATTTGGCAGGTTTCCTGACTTAACCCCAAGCAAAGCGCCTTCCCGTTCAATTGAACAGTGGCAAAGAATGCCTCTTGTTTGATAGGTATTACAGTAGCGGGTACTGTTCTGGATTCTAACCAGATTCCCTCTCATGAAAATGTAGTTTACATTTCCTTCACCAAATCGGTGCAAAGTTAGATATTTATTTTTATATTTGCAGAGTATTTGCAAAAAATATTCAAGAAATGAAGCCACAAATTCTAATTGCAGCAGCAGCTTCGGGCAGTGGAAAGACAACATTTACAATGGGGTTACTTCGTTGTTTATATCAACGTGGCATAATGGTGCAACCATTTAAATGTGGACCAGATTATATTGATCCTCAATTTCATAGAATTGCTGCTCAAAAGACTTCAATAAATCTTGATATATGGATGACTTCACATGAGGAAGTTCAACAGATATACGCTAAATATGGTTCCAAAGCAGAGGTTTGTATAACCGAAGGTGTAATGGGATTATTTGATGGTTTCGAAAAAGACAAAGGCAGTGCTGCAGACATTTCTCAACTATTGAATATACCTGTTGTTTTATTAGTAAATGCCAAGAGCTCAGCATACTCTGTAGCACCACTCATTTATGGTTTTAAACATTTTAATCCAAATGTAAAGATTGCAGGTGTAGTATTCAACCAAGTTGCCTCCGAATCTCATTTTTCTTATTTGAAAAAAGCTTGTGATGATGCTGGTGTAGAGTGTTTTGGATATCTCGCAAAATGCAAAGGGTTAGAAGTTCCTTCTCGTCATTTAGGATTAACGCTTGAAAATGAACAGCAGATGAATACCTGGATTGAGCAGGCAGCAAAACTAGTTAATGATCATGTTGATATAGATAAATTATTAAAAGCATGCACTACTATATTCAAGGTTAGATATGAGGTTACATCTACCCTACCAAATCCTGAAAAGAATATCGTTATTGCACAAGACGAGGCATTCAATTTCATTTATCAAGAGAATATCTCTGCATTAAAGAAATTGGGAAATATTAGTTTTATCAGTCCTCTTTATGATAAGCAAATACCAGAAAACACAGATTTATTGTATCTTCCCGGAGGATATCCCGAACTATATGCAGCACAGTTAAGTAGTAATTCAACAATGCTGCAATCTATTAATGAATATGCACGAAAAGGTGGAGCTATTTTTGCAGAATGTGGTGGTATGATGTATCTTACTCAATCATTAACCATGGAAGATGGTATCAATAAGTTTGCCATGGCAAATGTTTTTCCTCTTGAATGCACAATGGAAAAAGCACATCTTCATTTAGGATACAGAGAAACTAGTGTAAATGGTGATATTTGGAGAGGTCATGAATTTCATTATTCTGAGATCAGAAATCCAGAAGCATTACCTTCTATTGCAACACAGTTTTCTGCGAAAGGATTACCTACAAATACTGCATTATATAAGGTTAACAACGTAATTGCAGGATATACTCATTGGTATTTCACGCCAAACTTGTTAAAAAAGTTAAAGTTATTAATGAATTATAAGTAAAACAACTAATTTTACCATTAAATACATTTACTAACTAATTTTTTAAATACAGTATTATGGCTAAAGATTTAAAAGGCACAAAGACAGAAGCTAATTTGATGGCTGCTTTTGCTGGCGAATCACAAGCTCGTAACAAGTACACTTATTATGCATCAAAAGCTAAGAAAGATGGCTTTGTGCAGATAGCTGCATTGTTCGAGGAAACTGCTGCTCAGGAAAAGGAGCATGCAAAAATGTGGTTTAAGTTATTCCATGGTATCGGTTCTACCGAAGATAACCTGAAAGATGCTGCCAGTGGAGAATTTGATGAGTGGACAGACATGTATCCACGCATGGCAAAGGAAGCACGTGAAGAGGGTTTCAACGAAATTGCTGATTTGTTTGAAGGTGTTGCTGCAATTGAAAAGGCACACGAAGAACGCTACAAGAAATTGCTGGCTAACATAGAGGGAAAGTTGGTATTCTCTCGTGAAGGCGACTGCATCTGGCAGTGCAGCAATTGTGGTCATCTGCATGTTGGTAAGGAAGCTCCTGAGGTTTGCCCTGTTTGTAACCATCCTCAGGCTTATTTCCAGATCAAAGCTGAAAACTACTAATTTTATTTTATATAACTAATATTCGGAAAAAGGCGAGGATTTATCCCCGCCTTTCTTCTTTTTTTATATCCTTAATAATATTGTGTCAGTTCTACAATTTCGTGTTTGGCAATTGATTTCTTCACATCGATAATTCTTTGATTATCACTGCCACGGAATAGCAATTCAATATTTCTTTTCTCTAATACAAACGGACTATCAACCAATACATCTATCTGCTCTAGTAATGGTAGATAAGATGGAGTATGCATCAATTGCTCCCAAGTAAAACCTGTGTAGCACCAGATGTTCTTCCCTAACCTTTCCTTGATAGCCTTTGCCAATTCTGCAACAGCATCTGCCTGAAAGAATGGATCACCTCCAGAAAATGTAACATTGAAATCGTTGTAATCTATCACTTTGATGATTTCATCAATCGACATAGGTTTTCCTGCTGCAGCGTCCCATGATTGGGGATTATGGCAACCATTGCAATGATGAGTACACCCGGCGAAATAGATAGACGTTCTAAGTCCTGGACCATCGACGGATGTACCTTCAGAAATATCGATTACTTGTAATGTCATTATATTACTTGTGAACTACACGATCACGCAATTCTGCCAATTTACCAGAGTTCCAACGATCAGTAGTACCAACCAGATAACCAGTGATTCGCTGCAAGGTATCAATAGCAGTACTGCCACATTTAGGACAAACCTTCAAATCTGCAGTTGCATCCTCATAACCACAGTGCATGCAACGGTTACGATTGTGATTTACAGAACCATAGCCAATGTTGTACTTGTCAATCAAGTCAACAATATCCATGATTGCTTGTGGATTGTGAGTTGCATCACCATCAATTTCTACATAGAAGATGTGACCACCACGAGTCAAATCATGATATGGAGCCTCGATTTCTGCCTTATGACGAGGACTGCAGTGGTAATATACAGGTACGTGATTTGAATTAGTGTAGTAATCCTTATCGGTTACACCTGGGATAACACCAAATTTCTTGCGATCGTACTTTGTGAAACGACCAGACAAACCTTCTGCAGGAGTAGCCAATACACTATAGTTATGCTGATACTTGTCTGAGAAATCGTTAACACGATCACGCATATAAGTAACAATCTTCAAACCCAGTTCCTGTGCCTCAGGGCTTTCACCATGATGCTGACCAATCAATGCAATCAAGCACTCTGCCAAACCAATGAAGCCAATACCCAGAGTACCTTGGTTGATTACACTTTCAATGGTATCTGTACCTGTAAGCTTGTCGCAACCTACCCATAATTTACTCATAAGTAATGGGAACTGCTTAGCATAAGCTGTCTTCTGGAACAAGAATCGCTCATGTAGCTGCTCAGCAGTAGTTTCAAGCAACTGGTCAAGTTTTGCAAAGAATGCATTGATACGTTCTTCCTTGTTATCAATGTCCATGCACTCAATGGCAATGCGTACAATATTAATAGTAGAGAATGACAAGTTACCACGGGCAACTGAAGTCTTCTCGCCAAATCTATTCTCGAACACACGGGTACGGCAACCCATGGTAGCAATCTCATACTTGTAACGCTCTGGATCATTAGCGTCCCACTTCTCATGATAGTTATAGGTAGCATCCAGGTTTACAAAGTTAGGGAAGAAACGACGGGCAGTTACCTTACATGCCAAGCAGTAAAGGTCATAGTTGCGGTCTTCTGGCAAGTAACTCACGCCACGTTTCTTCTTCCAAATCTGGATTGGGAAGATGGCAGTAGCGCCATTACCAACTCCTTCATAAGTTGATTTCAACAACTCGCGGATGATGCAACGACCTTCTGCAGAAGTATCGGTACCATAGTTGATTGAGCTGAATACCACCTGGTTACCACCACGGCTGTGAATGGTGTTCATGTTGTGGATGAATGCCTCCATTGCCTGGTGAACACGACTAACAGTACGGTTGATAGCATGTTGCTTTGCACGCTCCTTACCCAAAAGACCGGTCAATGGCTTTTCTTCGTAGTCTTCAATCTCTACATTATATAAATCGCTCAGATCCTCGTTCATCAATGACTCAAGGTTCTTTACCTCCTCTTGATATGAAGAGCGAACGTAAGGTGCCAAATAAAAGTCGAATGCAGGAATTGCCTGACCACCATGCATTTCATTCTGTGCTGTCTCCAAAGAGATACAAGCAATTACGCTGGCAGTTTCAATACGCTTTGCAGGACGGCTTTCACCATGACCTGCCACGAAACCATTCTTCAGAATCTTATCCAATGGATGCTGGATACAAGTCAAGCTCTTGGTTGGATAGTAATCCTTATCATGAATGTGCAGGTAGTTGTTCTTAACTGCCTCACGTGTATCTGGAGAAAGCAGATAGTCGTCAACGAAAGGCTTTGTTGTTTCGCTTGAGAACTTCATCATCATACCGGCTGGAGAGTCGGCATTCATATTTGCGTTTTCGCGAGTTACATCGGTATTCTTTGCCTCGATAATCTCAAGGAACATATCACGGGTTTTAGCACGGCGGGCAATGCTTCGCTTGTCACGATAAGAAATGTACTTCTTTGCTACTTCCTTACGAGGACTGCGCATCAACTGGATTTCAACCTGATCCTGAATGTCCTCTACCGACATTTGTTCCTTTCCTTGGGTGCCAATCTTGTCGGCAATACGCTGAATAAGGCCTTCATCTTCACCCTTTTCGGTTTGAAGCATCGCCTTACGAATTGCGGCCTTGATTTTCTCTTCATTGTAACCTACAATGCGGCCGTCTCTCTTCAATACGGTTTGTATCATGATATTCTTTTTGGTTTTATTTTCAATTGTCTTGCAAAACTACAAACATTTGCCGAATGAACAAAACAAATCATCCAAAAATATTATAAAAATTTTGTTTTGGAAAACTTTTGCGATTTTCAAAAATTGTATATGACTGATAATCAATACTCGCTTAGAAAGTTTTGGAAAACTTTGTTTTGTGGAAAGTTTTCAATGTTTGCCAAAATGGAAAAGAATAGTATACCAAAAATATTTATCGATGTTGTATTTTTACCGTATTTTTTACTCATAAAATACAACAAGTAACCAATATGCAAAATCACCTGATTTTATTTTCCTAACCAGGTAGCAAAATTTTCATAGATAGATTATTTTGTTCTTCACTTAAGTATAACTATCTTTGCATCATTATGAACAATTTTTCTGTTAGAAAGGCTACGATTGACGATGCTGCATTCATTGCACGTAATGTAATGGAAGCTGTGGGGCATGCTTCTGATGAAAAAGCATTGAAGACAATGACCAGAATTTGCCAGCGTCAGGACACCTTATATAGTTATACTAACACCATCATCGCCATGGTAGATGGTGTGGATGCAGGTAGTCTTACTGCCTACGAAGGCACAAACTACCGCGAAAAGCGTCAAATCTCATTTTCTATATTTAAGGAAGAAATGGGTGATGATGCCATGGATCTTGATGATATGCAGGATGAAACCTGTGCAGGAGAATATTACCTCGACTCTCTTTGTGTGCTTCCACAATTCCGCAAGCAGGGAGTTGGCAAGTATTTGCTGCAACAAGGAATAGAATATGCAAAGAACCAGGGTATTCCTCATGTGGTACTGGCTGTTGAGGCGCAAAACCCTGATGCTGAACGATTATACCGTTCACTAGGGTTCCGCAAAGCAGGTGAATTATTCATATTCAACGGACGTTATCATCGCATGCAGTTAGATACAACTCCACCTATGCGTATTGATATCATCACCGTTCTTCCAGAAATGGTAGAGCCATTTATCCACACCTCTATATTAGAGCGTGCACAAAAGCGCAATCTGGTAGAAATTCACATTCACAATCTTCGTGACTACACCACAGACAAGCATGGAAGAGTGGATGATTATCCTTACGGAGGATGTGCAGGAATGGTTATGCAATGCCAGCCAATTGATGCATGCATCTCAAAATTAACCTCGGAAAGACACTATGATGAGGTTATATTCACAACCCCAGATGGTGAACAATTCGACCAGCCAATGGCAAATTCACTTTCAATGGCACGTAACCTTATTATATTATGTGGTCATTTCAAGGGAATTGATTACCGTATTCGTGAACACCTTATTACAAAAGAAGTAAGTATTGGTGATTACGTACTTACTGGAGGTGAATTGGCAGCAGCAGTAATGACCGATGCCATTGTACGTATCATTCCTGGTGTGATTGGTGATGAGCAAAGCGCCCTCTCCGACTCTTTCCAAGATAACCTGCTTGCACCTCCTGTTTATTCTCGTCCTGCAGATTACAAAGGTTGGAAGGTTCCAGATGTGTTGCTTTCTGGTAATGAAAAGCTGATTAGAAACTGGGAAATGGATCAGGCAATGGAACGTACCCAGCGTTTGCGTCCCGACTTATTGAAAAAATAACAAATAACAAAATACGATGAAAAAACTATTTTTCCTTTTAATGGCATTGCCTTTATGCAGCCATGCACAATCTACCTTAACTCCAAAAGGAGCAATTATTCCTGCTACCGACAAGCACATTCAGTATGTAGGAAGAGTTAGTTTCAAGAATCCTCAAAGCCCAATGTTCACCTTTCCTGGTGTGCAGATTAACAGCGGTTTCCAGGGTACTTCTCTAAAGATGATTGCCAAGCCACAGAGTGGATACTTCATGGCACAAATTGATGGTGCAGAACCATTTAAGGTTGGATTCAATACTGACAACGACTCTATTGTAAGTTTAGCAACAGCTCTTCCATACGGCAATCATCAGGTAAAACTAATGTATATCATTGAAGGTTATGAGCGTCGTCCAGAGTTCCGTGGATTCATTCTTGACAAGGGTTGTACTCTTACCGATGCACCTGCATTACCAGAGCGTAAGATTGAGTTCATTGGTAACTCTATTACCTGTGGATATGGTGTAGAGAGCTTCGATCCAAACGAGCACTTCAATGAAGCAACAGAAAATCACTACTACACTTATGCTGCTATTACAGCACGCAACCTTGAAGCACAGCATGTAACTGTTGCACGTAGTGGTATTGGTATCTATCGTAACTATGCTGGTCCTAAGACCGGTAATCCTGACAACATGCCAAACTGCTATGAGCAGACATTGTTGTATGATAAGACTCAGCCATGGGATTTCAACCGATTTACTCCTAATGTAGTATGTGTAAACTTAGGCACAAACGACACTTCAACAAAGGGTTACGATAAGAAATTGTTGCTTGATGGCTATCGCAACTTTATCAAGAAACTACGTAGTCATTATCCAAATGCAAAGATTGTAATGCTAACAGGTGTAATGCTTGATGGTGAAAGTCTTGAGGATGTGAAGAATGCTTTGAATACTGCAGTTAAGGAAGCAAATGATAAAGGTGATAAGGAAATCTACCGTTTTGATATGACTCCACATGCTGATAGAGCATTGCGTTTAGGTGCAGATTATCATCCAAGTTACTGGCAGCAGCAGAAGATGGCAGGTGAGCTTACAGCCTTCCTTCGCAGCTTGATGCAGTGGTTCTAATAATCAAAACCAGCAATTTGAATACAGATAGAATCGGTTAGCGCACGGATTCCGTTTTTATTTGCTCCTTCGGAAAGAACTGCATAGGCATACCAATGGTTGTTTATACCATGGCAATAACCAGCTCTTGAAAAAGCGCCTTTACTAGGTAAAGTGCCTGTCTTTCCCCAAATCCGTCCTTCGGCTATAGTGCCCTCCATCCGGTGACCTAAAGTACCACGTTGCTCTGGGTCACCGGATTTTGGTAATCCTTTGTTGATAAATAAATCAAAAAATTCTTTATGCTCAAAAGCATAATGCAACACATCACAGAGGAATTGCGCAGAAACACGATTATCAACGGATAATCCACTCCCATCATTCACAGTAAACTCAAGATTATTATGATGAAGTTCTTCCTCCATAAAGCGATAGATTATGTTACTGCCCTCACCTAGTGTAGATAATCTTGAGAATAATAGTTCTGCCAAAATATTGTTACTACGAAGCAAAACTGGTACAAGAACTTCTCTGATAGTATGTTGAGTGGCATAAACACAATCAGAATGAAGAGGCACATCACCCAAAACAGCCTTATTTGTGAAAACTATCTTCTGTTTCTTCAGTTCATCAACAAGTGATTTTCTAACCACTTCATCTCCTTTCATCAACAAAGGCATTCGCTTTTCCTTTATATCATTTGCTGCCCAACTATTGTGGTAGTCAAAGGGTGGTTTAACAGGTATATGCACAATTACATTTCCATCAATTTTTTCAATAGAGCGTTCTTTCAATCCATGAATCAGCAAAGAATCAAAAGATACGAAAAGAGGATCATAATCAGCCTTGAAGTAGACATCTCCTTTTAAAGTTCCGTTATCTATCTTACCAGAGATAAATAATGAATCAGCAAAGGCATAATCTAAGCCTAAATACTTATATGATGCAGCAGCTGTAAGTAATTTGATGCACGAAGCAGGAATCATTGGTTCTGTTCCAAGATGATTGTACAACACTTGTTCTTCGGTTAAGTCATACACATATACACCTATTTTATTATAAGTAGCAATTGTGTCAAATAAAAGCGGTGAAATAAGTGAAGTCAAGCTGTCACTTCTGCTGCTATCCACTGTTTGAGGTTGTTTGTCTGCTCGAGTAACGAAATAACCTACTATTGGAATTGCAATCAGCAATCCCAACAACATCAACTGCCACCATTTGGCACGGTTTTCTTTCTGTTTGCTTTTTCGTTTAGCCATTCTGTTGTAAAGGTAAAACTATTTTTGCTAATATAGGGAATTTATCCCACGAAATTTGGCAAATCAAGCAGATTGCAGTACCTTTGGGGTCGAAAAACTAAACAAGATTATGGCAAAAGAAAAAATCATCCTTACGGGCGACCGCCCAACAGGCAAGTTACATATCGGACACTACGTTGGATCACTCCGTCGTCGTGTTGAATTGCAAAATTCAGGAGAATTCGATAAAATCTTCATTATGATTGCCGATGCTCAGGCATTGACTGATAATGCAGATAACCCTGAGAAAATCCGTCAGAATGTAATTGAAGTTGCATTGGATTATCTGGCAGCAGGATTGGATCCAAATAAGAGTAATATCTTCATCCAGAGTGCTGTTCCTGAATTGACAGAATTGGCATTCTACTACATGAATTTGGTAACTGTTAGTCGTTTGCAGCGAAATCCAACTGTAAAGAGCGAGATTCAGGCACGTAATTTCGAAGCAAATATTCCTACCGGATTCTTTACTTACCCTATTAGTCAGGCAGCAGATATTACCTTGTTCAAGGCAACCACCGTTCCTGTAGGTGAAGACCAGAAGCCAATGTTGGAGCAGACAAATGAAATTGTCCGTCGCTTTAACTACATCTATGGCGATACTTTGGTAGAACCTCAGATTCTGCTTCCAGACAATGCAGCATGCTTACGATTGCCAGGAACAGATGGCAAGGCTAAGATGAGCAAGAGTTTGGGTAACTGTATTTACCTAAGTGATAGCCCTAAAGACTTGAAGAAGAAGGTAAACAGCATGTTCACCGACCCACTTCACTTGAATATCTCAGATCCTGGTCACCTAAGTGGCACCTATACCGATTCCGATGGCAATGAGGTAGCTTACCAAAATACCGTATTCACATACTTGGATGCATTCTGCCTAGATAGCGATTTTGAGAAGTTCCTTCCAGATTATAAGAACCTGCAGGAGTTGAAGGATCACTATACTCGTGGTGGTTTAGGTGATGGTACCTGCAAGAAATTGTTGCTAAATATCTTGAATGACCGTCTAGAACCAATGCGTCAACGTCGTAAGGAGTTTGAGAAAGATATTCCTGGTGTATATGAAATCCTTCGTAAGGGAACTGAAGCTGCCCGTGAAGTTGGAGCAAAAACCTTGGCAGAGGTTCGTCATGCAATGCGCATCGACTATTTCGATGACAAGGAACTGATTGCAGAACAGGCAAAACGATTTGCTGAAGCAAACAAGTAAAAACAAAATAAAAAAGGGAAAGTTTTAAGCTTTCCCTTTTCTTTTTATCTTTGTGCCATTTCTACAGAATAAAGCAACTCTTCTATCCTATCCTGCAATTCACTATACGAGAGCAAACCTGAATGAGAGCGAATCTCACCATTTGCACAGAAGAACAAAGTAGGAATAGACGTTATCCCATATGCCTTGCAAACCAATTTGGCATTATCTACATCTAATTTATAGAACGTCACTTTTGGATACTTCCTTGAGAGTTTTGCCAGAATAGGCGAAAGTTTTCTGCAAGGATTACACCAACTGGCGTAAAAATCAACAATGGCAGGCTCATTCTTTAAGTAAGTACGAGGTGCAACACTGTAATTGGCAATTAGTTTCTTGAACTCGGTATCGGTAATTTCTATCACCTTGCTTGCAGCTTCAGTATCTTCTGGCAAATCTACCAGATATGAAGAATCAGCAACACAGCCATCCGCAGGTATAGGTTCAACCATCTGCACATGTACTAAAGTAGAATCCTTACTCTCCTGTGACTTGTTTTCCTGATTCTTACAACCTACAAGCAAAATAGTTGCAAAACCAAGCAGAAACGTATACCTAATATTATTCTTCACTTTCAAATGCAGTCAACAATTCTTCCAATTTATCCAAATCAGGAATACCTGCACCTTGTGAATTTACTTCACCTTCGAAGCAAAGCCATACTTCAGGAATCGAATTGATGCCATATGCCTGAGCTACATTAGGACACTTGTCAATATCAACAGAGTAGAAAGAAACACTTGGATGTTTCTGTGCCAGTGCTTGCAACTGTGGTTTCAGTTCCTGACAAGGACCACACCAAGTAGCGTTAAAATCTACAATGGCAAAACCTGCACCAACATACTGCTTAGAACCACTATTAAAATCAGCAACCAACTCAGCAAACTGAGCTTCGTCAATTTCTACCATCTCACCACCTGTACCAGTTTCTTCTGCAACTTCTTCCTCTGCTACTTCTTCAACCTGATCTATTTGAGCGGTTTCTGTAGTAGCTACAGCTGCTTGCTTCTGTTCTGACTTGCAAGAGGTCATCAACAAAGTAAATGCTGATGCTAAAAATAAAAATGTGTACTTCATAATTGTAAAATATTTAATGATAAGATTTACAAGAGATTCTGTGCTGCACGCACTCTGCTAAGCGTTTCTGGAGTCATCTGCAGGAAAGAAGCTATCTGATTCAATGGTGCTCTTCGAAGTATTTCTGGATACTTCTCAAGCATTAATCGATATCTATCCTGTGCTGTTTCAAAACGAAGATTATCTGCCTTTATCTGCGACAAAATTAATGATGTTTCAAAAATCTTGCGGTAAAGATGACTAATCTCATTATCAGTTTTGCTTAGTTCTTCTATTTCCTTATAAGGGATTCCATAGGCAATGGTGGTTTCCATGGCTTCAACCAACAAGTGAGTTGGCTCTTGTTTCAAGAAACTCTCAATGCAGATGACCATATTTCCTTCAAATGAAAAATGTTCTGTCAAATCCTTATCATTCTTGAAATAATACTGACGAAGGAATCCTTTTTCAACAAAATACATATATTGACAAACTTCACCTTCTTTCAGTACCTGTTCACCCTTGGAGAAGCGAAGTGGTACCAAAATCTCACCTAATTTGGTAAGTGCTTCAGGAGATACCGTGCAATAAGCTCTGGCAAGTTCCCTGGCAATGTCATGTCGTTTATCCATATAAATAAAGTATTAACTTTGCAAATATATAAATTTTTTGTTAAACCGAACCTGTTTTGAAAAAAAAAGACTACTTTTGCTATAGAATTAAGATATGAGACTTATTATCACTATACTTACCTGCTTAATTTTAGTTAGTTGCCAGACAACTCCTAAACCGCAGCCTAAGAAAGTAGTACACAGTGATTTATACGACCTGGAAGAAATTCAGCAAAGTGGTGAAATCATTGTGCTTACATTGTATGGTCCTACCTCATATTTCGATTATCGTGGTGCCATGATTGGTTACCAGTATCAAGTAAGTGAGCAGTTTGGTGAAAGCATCGGCGCAAAAGTGCGCGTAGAAGTTGCTCGTACCGTTGAGGAAATGGTAACAAAACTGAAGAACGGGGATGGTGATGTCATTGCCTACAACCTTCCTGTTACTAACGAATACAAGAAAGATTTACAGTATTGTGGCGAAGAAATTATCACCAACCAGATTCTTGTTCAACCAAAAGGAAAGAACCAGATAAAGGATGTTACAGAATTGGTTGGAAAAGACATCTATGTTTCACGTAAACGCTATGCCGACAGATTAAAGAACCTGAACAATGAGTTAGGTGGTGGTATTAAGATTCACGTCATTCCTGCAGATAGCCTTACTACAGAAGAACTGATTGAGAAAGTGGCAAAAGGACAGATACCTCTTACCATCAGTGAAAACGACTTATTGCAATTTAATCAACGTACCTATCCTAACCTTGATTTCTCGTTGAAAATCAGCTTTGAACAGCGTGCTTCTTGGGCAGTTAGAAAGGATTCTCCAAACTTGGCAAAAGCAATTGACGAATGGTTCAAGGAAAGTACACAGAAACGTGCTTACCTAGCAAGTGCCGAACGCTATTACGAGAAGGATAAACCTGTTCAGGCAGTAGTACACAGAAAAGCACCTATTCTAAATGCATCTGCAGGTATTATTTCTACCTATGATGCATTATTCAAGCGATACAGCAGACAAATTGGATGGGATTGGCGACTCATGGCAGCACAGGCATATCAAGAATCTGGTTTCGACCCACAAGCAGTTTCGTGGGCAGGTGCACGTGGTTTGATGCAGATTATGCCACGTACAGCACAAGGAATAGGTGTTGAAGTAGATGCCTTGTTTGATCCTGAAACAAGTGTGAGTGCTGCTGCTACCATCATGAAGCAGTTGAACAACACCTATAGTGACGTGCATGATCAAACAGAGCGTATCAAGTTCATGCTGGCATCCTATAACTGCGGTGCTGGTCATGTAGCAGATGCACGTGCCTTAGCTGAAAAGTATGGCAAGGACCCACGTGTATGGACAGGAAATGTAGATAGATTCATACTACTGTTGCGTGAAGAGGAATATTACAATGATCCAGTGGTAAAATATGGTTATTTCCGCAGTAGCGAAACCTATAACTATGTAATCCAGATTATGGATATGTGGCGTCAGTACCAATCAAAAATCAGATAGTCATGCATGCCGAGGAGTATTTTGATGAATTGATGCAGTATCACCATGCTGCATGGGAATATCCACAAAAATACGGCAGAATGCTAAGTTTGCTGGATAGACTCACAAAGGAAATCACACGCCAGTATGCAGCAGAATATACTTCACTCTACGCTCGTTTGTTTGCCATTTGTGCACAAATGCATTATACCAACAATGGAGCAATTAATCTATTTAGAATCAATGCTATAAAAGTAAGAAAAGGTACTTATTCTCCTAACGAGCACGACTATCTGTTTGACCTAAAAGCACTAGCAGAATTCATCTCTTTCACTACCGGATCAAATGTTCCCGTACCGCTTAGAAAGATGCTTCCTGATGGTTGGCGAGAATTCAAACAATCAGCGACTGTCGCATTTCAGTTGCCAAAGATTAGGATGGTAGTTGAGAAGTGGGATGAAAATTATGTCTATGGTTACGATGAAGAATTTCCGCAACAACAAATCAGAGTAAACTATCACATTGGAGACAGTCTTTTCAGTGAACTTCCTCAGCAATTATTTGCCGGAGTACAACTAAATCTGCTGAATGTTAAGATTGAGGATGAAATCTATTATCCTCAACTCATAGTACTAGAACCTGATTATCTAATTGATATCAGTAGTCTTTCTGCTTGCAAGGAACTATATGGGCAACTACCCATGAATTATCTGATCAGTAAGTTAATGCCTAATGAATCAACAAAATACACTTTGTTGGGAAATGCTGCCAATCAGTTCCTTGATGATTGTGTGAACGAACAAGATAATCACCTTGCAACCTATCAGGAATCTGTAGTGAAAAACTTCCGTGACTATTTGCTTGATTACAGTATCAATCCAGATATCAATCAGGATTTTTTCATTGAAGCACAAAAGCAATTCAAGAACATACACGATACTGTGAAAGACAAGTTTGGGGATGCCAGTGTGGATATTAATACACACGAGGCATTGCTCGAACCTTCTTTCTTTTGCGAGGCATTAGGTCTACAAGGTCGTATTGACTTAATGTTAAGCGACTTTACCCGTATTATCGAACTAAAAAGCGGAAAATGTGAGGAAAAAGGTCAGTTACATCTAGGCAAAGAACCACACAGTTTACAGATGGCTCTGTACAAGGAAATCCTTCATTACAACATGGGAATTCCTCGTGATAAGGTAAATACCTTTCTATTCTATAGTCGCTATCCTCACCTATTTGAACAACGTAATTCTTTCTGGAAAATTCAGGAAGCTATTGCTTTACGCAATAGTATTGTACACCAAGAAAGACTTATCAGAAACGGAAAAGCACTTGAACTGCTGACGAATACAACTCCCGAGATGCTGAATCAATACAATCTTACAGGAAAACTATGGGATATCTATATTCAGCCACGATTGCACAAATTCCTCAATACTTTCCACATAGCAACAGAGTTGGAAAACACCTATTTCAATCGCTTGATACAATTTACACAGATAGAGCAATTCCTATCAAAAATGGGTGACGACCAACCCGATTCGGGCAGAGGATTTGCCGAAACATGGCAACAAGATCTTGAAACAAAACAGGCAAACGGCAATATCCTTATTGATCTTACAATAAAAGATTTTATTGAAAACCAGGGAATAGAAGGCATACGCATGTCGTTTCCAATCTACGATGATTGTTTCCTTCCGAACTTTCGTGAAGGTGATACCGTTATTCTTTATGAAAGAAATAAGGCTTCAGATTTAGCTACCAATCATATTGTTCATCGTTGCCGAATTGAACAGTTAGATAGCGATTCCATATTGTTGCGTCTTAATTACAAGCAGAGAAATCCAATTGTTTTCCATCGTGACTCAATGTATGCACTAGAGCACGATCATATGGATTCAAGCAATGTATCCATCTACCGAGGATTATATAATTTCCTGAATACAAATAAAGAGCGTCGTGACTTATTACTTTGTCAGCGTGAACCACAAACTGATTTTTCTCTTCAGTTGAATGGAAATTACCTGAACGAGGTAATAAACCGTATCGTTTTACAAGCAAAGCAGGCAAAGGATTATTTTCTGTTAGTAGGTCCTCCTGGTACAGGAAAAACTTCGGTAACCATCAAGTCGATGGTAGAAGAATTCTATAGTGAACCTCAGCAACAGATTCTTTTGTTATCTTATACTAATCGTGCCGTAGATGAATTGTGTAAGATGCTTGAGAGCATTAATCCTGCTCCAGACTATCTAAGAATAGGTAGTGAATTAAACTGCGAAAAGCCATTCCGCTGTAACCTTATGAAGAATAAGGCGGCAAATTGCAAGAACCGTAAAGACATTCTTGCATTGTTTGCTGCTCATCGAATCATTGTTGGAACGGTTTCAAGCATCACAGGACAAATTAACAGCTTACTAAAAATCAAGCATTTCAACGTTGCTATTATTGACGAAGCATCACAGATTCTTGAAACACAGTTATTAGGAATTCTTTCTGCTACACACGAGAATAATCAGTGTTGTGTAGATAAATTCATTATGGTTGGCGACCATAAGCAGCTTCCTGCAGTAGTTGTTCAACGCCCAGAACAATCTTCTGTCAAAGAAGATATATTGCAGCAGATCGGATTAAATGATTGTAGAAATTCATTGTTCGAACGTTTATATGATTGGCAATTGCAGCACCCTACTCCAAATATCACTGCTACACTTTTACGTCAAGGCAGAATGCACCCAGAGGTCGGAAAATTTGCTAACGAGCATTTTTACCATGGTAAGTTATTACCAGTACCTTTGCAGCACCAGCAAGCAGACATTGAGTTCAAGAAACATGGCAGGGATTTACAGGAATATGTTGCTACAACACGTATGGGATTCCTACATTGTGACTATCCAAAAATAGAAGAAAACAACAAAAGTAACCGTGGTGAAGCAAAAATCGTGGCAGCACTTGTGGGTACCATTCACGAACTCTGCAAATTAAACAATCTTCCGTTCGATGCCTATAACCGTATCGGTATTATTGTACCTTTCCGCGGACAGATATCCATGGTACGGCAGGAACTTTCACGCCTTAATATCCCCGAAACAAAAGATATAACTATAGATACAGTAGAACGTTTTCAGGGTAGTCAGAGGGATATCATTATTTTTACTACAACCATTTCACAACCCTATCAATTGGATATTCTCTCAGTTCCAGTAATGATTGAGGGACAATTGGTAGATAGAAAACTGAACGTTGCTCTCACCCGCGCAAAAAAGCAACTCTTCATTGTGGGCAATGCCAAACTTCTTGAGCGAGACGAGATATATAAAGCTTTGATAAAGTTTTAGAATAAATTCAACTTATTCTCATTCGCTTCTTTCAACGAAACAGTATCAACAGAAGTCGATCTATTCTGAACCAATGCTTCCTGTTCTGCTTTCAGTTGATTTACAAAAGCATCATGAGAGATTGCACTCAGTAATTGTGAAATAACCAATGAGTTCTGTGAAGCATCCTTAAGATGCACTACAGGACCAGCATATGCAGGAGCAATTTTAAGTGCAGTGTGTAAAGGACTAGTTGTAGCACCACTCACCATCAAAGGATTATGGAAACCTGCCTTCTGCAATTCTGTAGCCACATGAACCATTTCATCTAGTGAGGGGGTAATCAAACCACTCAAGATAACAACATCTACTTGCTTTTCAAGTGCTGTCTTAACAATGTCTTCGGCTGGCACCATCACACCAAGGTCAATGATTTCATAACCATTACATGCCATAACCAAGCCTGCAATATTCTTGCCTATATCATGTACATCACCTTTAACAGTAGCTACAAGTACCTTGCCTGCAGATTGTACTGATGCATCTTTGCCTGCCTCAATATAAGGTTGTAGTACATCTACAGCCTTTTTCATGGTTCGAGCAGTCTTCACTACCTGTGGCAAAAACATCTTTCCTGCACCAAATAATTCACCAACCTTGTTCATGGCTGCCATCAACGGACCTTCAATGATACTCACAGCCTGTGGATAAACTCCTAAGGCTTCTTGTAAATCCACATCAAGATAATCAGGTATTCCCTTTACCAAAGCATGCTGTAATCGCTCTTCTATCGTACCATTACGCCAGGCATCCTTTATCACTGCAGTCGTACTACCAGTAACGCCAGCTTCCTTAGCAGCATCTGCCTCGGCCTTCAGTCGTTGAGCAGTTTCAATCAATTGTTCTGCAGCATCAGGTTTACGGTTTAATACAACATCTTCCAGTTGTTCAAGCAATGCTTCTTCAATATCAGTATAAAGAACCGAGGTAGAAGGATTTACAATACCCATATCCATACCTTTCTCAATAGCATGATACAAGAATACAGCATGCATTGCCTCACGGATATAGTTATTACCACGGAAAGAGAATGACAGATTACTTACACCACCACTCACATGTGCTCCAGGTAAGTTCTTTCTAATCCATCCTGTAGCATTAATAAAATCAACAGCATAGTTATTATGCTCTTCAATACCTGTTGCAACTGCAAGTACATTGGGGTCGAAGATAATGTCATTTGGATTAAACCCAACACTATCTACTAAAAGTCGATAAGCACGTTCACAAACAGCAATTCTGCGTTCGTACGTGGTAGCTTGACCTTCCTCATCAAATGCCATGACAACTGTAGCAGCTCCCATGCGTTTGATGTATTCTGCCTTTTCAAGGAACTTCTCCTCGCCTTCCTTCAGCGAGATTGAATTGACAATGCATTTTCCCTGTGCGCACTTCAAGCCTGCCTGAATCACTTCCCATTTTGAAGAGTCAATCATAATAGGAACACGGGCAATTTCAGGTTCACTGGCAACTAGATTTAGGAAGGTAGTCATCTCTTCCTGGGCATTCAGCAAACCATCATCCATGTTCACATCTATCACAAGGGCACCATCTTCTACTTGCTTACGAGCAATGGAAAGTGCTTCTTCGTATTTCTTTTCATTAATAAGTCTCAGGAACTTACGTGACCCTGCTACATTACAACGTTCACCTACATTGATGAATCGCATCTCGGATGTCTGTTCCAGTGCATCCAATCCTGATAACTGTAGGGCATTGATACGCTGAGCAGGCACATGAGGAACTGCATTACCAACAAAATTCTGATAACGGGCAATATACTCCTCGGTAGTACCGCAACAACCACCAATAATATTTACCAATTGTGCATCGGCAAACTCACGCACCTCTTCCTCCATCATTTCTGGAGTTTGGTCATATAGTCCTAAACTATTAGGCAATCCTGCATTAGGAGCACATGAAATATAGAAAGGCGCCTTCTTTGCCAGCACCTCAAGGTGTGGTCGAAGCAATCGCGCACCAAAAGAACAATTCAATCCAATAGCAAACAATGGTGCATGCATCATGCTGGTAATGAATGCTTCCATAGTTTGTCCACTAAGTGTACGTCCTGCTTTATCGGATACAGTAACAGATACCCATAGCAACACTTTCCTGTTGCAAATCTTCATTGCCTCTTCGGCAGCATAGAGGGCAGCCTTGGCATTAAGCGTATCAAACACTGTTTCCATCAACAGCAAATCCACACCACCATTGATAAGGGCAGTCATCTGCTCTACATAGGCATCTACAAGTTCATCAAAGGTAAGGGCACGGAAAGCAGGGTTTTCGACATCAGGACTCATCGAACATGTCTTGTTCGAAGGACCAACATCTCCTGCCACAAAACGTGGTTTAGAGGGATCCTTTGCCGTAAATTCATCTGCTACTTTTCGGGCTATCTGGGCTCCGGCAAAAGCCATGTCATAGCAATGGTCTTCTACGTGATAGTCGGCCATCGAAACACGCTGTGAACTGAAAGTGTTAGTAGTTATAATGTCGGCACCGGCTTCAAGATACTTGCGGTGAATGTCTTCAATAACATCCGGACGTGTAAGATTCAGGATATCATTGTTACCCTTCATCAATCCCGGTATATTAGCAAAACGACTACCACGAAAATCATTCTCTTCTAAATGGTAGCTCTGAATCTTGGTTCCCATGGCACCATCCAGTACCAGAACCCTTTCCTTTATTATATCCTGTATCATCTGGCAAGAGCACGCGCCATTTCTCGTTTGTCGTCTTTCTCCTTCATAGACTGGCGCTTGTCAAATTCTTTTTTACCACGTGCAAGGGCAATTACCACCTTGCAAAGACCTTTCTCGTTTATGAACATCCTGGTTGGAACAATGGTAAAACCAGGAGCCTTAGTTGTTTGTTCCAGTTTTCGTAACTCTTTACGGTTCAGTAACAACTTGCGTTCACGGCGTGCAGCGTGGTTATTATATGAACCATAAGAGTACTCTGCAATATGCATGTTCTTCACCCAAAGCTCGCCATGGACAAAGTAGCAGAAAGTATCTACAAGGCTGGCCTTGCTTTCACGGATAGATTTTATCTCTGTACCCGTAAGAACAATGCCAGCCGTATAGGTTTCAACAAACTCGTAGTCGAAACTGGCGCGTTTGTTTTTGATATTTACCTGTGTAGGTTTCTTGTTTTTTTCGTTCTTCATTAATTCAGTTCGTAAGTGCAAGATGCCTTTACATTATCATCTTTGTAGGCCGAAGAAACCACAATTGAAATCTTTCCATCCTTTGGCGTAATCTGATGAGTTTGAATCAACTGAGTAAGCAATGTGTTGATAGGGAATGAAAAGATATCCTCGTAGTTATAGCTACCTTCGGTAAGGTTAGCCAGGCGCAAATAAATGGTATCGTTTTCGGCACGTTCAGAATAAGCCTGGAACAACTTGTTCCAATCCTTCCAGCTATCAATCTTCACATTAGGGTCAACCTTGGCAATGATTGGCACATTCAGGTAGCCATTACATGCCCACATGTCATAAATTCTCGAAACTGAGTAGCACTTCTCAATATCCTCAGCCTTTGACAAAGCAACGGTAGGTATCTCTGAAGGAGTATATTCAGTAGCAATCTTCACGTTGTAGGCACTCTTCATGTTGTTTACGTCAAACTCGCCATCTACCAGGCAGTAGGCAAACACGCGCGAAGGAGTAGTACCATCTTTTCTTTGCAAAGCCGATGGATTCATGATTGTCAGATTCATGCCATTGTCGGCCACAGCATAGGTACCGTTCGACTCTACAGTCATATAAGTACTAAAGTCGTAAACTCTACTATCGTTACTGTCACCCAAGCAAGAGGTGAAGGTAGCTGCCACAAACATCACAATTGCAGCTAAAAAAGACAAACTAAGTTTCTTCATATTTTTTCTTATTAATTTAACTCAATGCAAAGGTACTGCTTTTACCTATGCTTTGAAAGTTTAAAGGGTTAAAAGTTTATAAGGAGATTCTTTAGGAAGCTTACGAGTTGTGAGTTTTGAGTTATGAGTCAAAAAGGCGAAGCCTAGTCCGTTGTCCGTTGTCTGTTGTCCGTTGTCCTAAAAGTCCCCCAAAGGGGGATTTAGGGAGGGTCTTTACATCAAAAACTTCTCAATATTCTCATCCACATAATATGCCACCATGCCAGTAATACGCTCCTCTTCTTCGATGAACCAGTCTTCTAGTTCGTCAAAGGCCTCGTAATCCTCATACATAGCCATGAATTCCTCTTCTGTGCGTTCACGGGTAAGGTCCTCTTTATTGGCATCATAGATGCGCTTGGCATCATAGATAACATTAGCAAAATCTTTCATACCCATCAGGCGCATGGCCTTGGCAAAGGGATTGTCGAAGATGAAAGGACCATAGCCATTCTGTATCAACTGGCAGAAACCTCCATCCATCATCTCTTCATGAAACACATGATAAGCCAAAAGTGTTATCTGGTCACCGTTCAGTTGCTGCATAACCTCGGCTGTAATTTCACCATTTCCTAAAGAAAGATATGCCTGTACAAAAACATCCAGGAATTCATCCATTCCTTTCTGTGCCGCAGCCTCTAAATCCTGTGGCTTTATGATAGTATTTTCTTTTTCCATTTGTAATGTCTGCTTTGCGATATGCTTATTTGTGGGTGCAAACTTACATAATTTTTCCCTTATAAATAATTATGAGGTAAAAAAGTTCGCGTCAGCCTTAGGATATTTCAAAGAAATACCTTACTTTTGCATGAGCTAATTATAATAGGCTAACTAATTTTTTATTTCAAAAATATTAATTCTTATGGTTTATTCACACGA
>JAGHTY010000058.1 GCA_018065125.1 Candidatus Minthousia equi | reverse complement strand
ATATAAGGTTTTGTTGCGTGCTAGTTTTGCTATTTCTTTTCTTTTTCTACCAAAATGTCATTTTCAGGGAACGAAAAATTGAAAATGACAAAATGACAAATGACCAAAATGACAATAGCGAAGTATTAATCCTCAAAATCGTAGTAATCCAATTTCTTTCCGCACTTTGAGCAGAACACCTCGTGCTTGTAAATGGTTGCACCACAGTCGTTACAATGGTATGTACGTGCATTGCTTTTCTGAGTAGCAGGTTTCTCCTCTGGTTGTGCAACATCTTTCTTATTATCTGTTTCCATGGTAAGTTTTTTTTCGGTTAACAATTTTATGTTATTTGCAAAAATACTACTTTTGCAGAAAATAACGAAAAAATAGTTGAGAAAAGATGAACCTAATAGTGCTGTTTAAGAAGATAAGTCCGTATGTAAAACCATATCGCTGGCTGGTGATTCTAACACTGATTCTTACCCTGGTTGGATCATTGATTGCACAGGTAAATGCCATTGTGCTGGATAAAACAGTAGATGCCATCAACGAACTGGTAAGTCAGGGAAATGTGCTGTGGAGTCATGCCGCAAACATCCTTATTATTATCAGCATTATATTATTAGGAAAAGAAATTCTCTCTGCCATAATCACCTACGCGCAGCAATATTTTGGTGAACGCATGCGCATCATGGTATCGAAGGACTTGGCGCAGGCCGTGGTAGATAAGATGCTTACTTATAGAATGGCATTCTACTCTCGCTCGGGAAATGAGGCTGGTAAGCTGCAAACACGTATCGACCAAGGTGTTGGAAGTCTTTCTGCAACAGTACAGAACTTCTTCATCGACTTGCTGCCACTATTCACTAGTGCTATACTAGCATTGATTCTGATGTTTGCTGCCAACTTCTACGTGGGACTTACTGCCCTCTTCATCGTACCTGCCTACATCTGGATTACCATCCGACAAGCAAAGAAACTGCATGGATGGCGCACCAACATGCGTAACTACCGCGAGCAGAAAAGCCACGGCATTATGAACATTATTGAAAGCATTGGCGTTATCAAGTCGTTTAACCGCGAAAGCATCGAGGGCGGAAAGCAGTGGAACATTCAGACAGAATTTACCAACAATCAGATGCTGGTAAGGCAAACCTCGTTCAGGTATGATGGCATGAAAAGTTTTGTAAGACAGGTGGGAACTGTACTCATCATCATCCTTACAGCCTATCTGGTGCTAACCGACTACCCTGGCATGACAATAGGTAAGATTATGTACCATGTTATGCTGTTCAGTAATGTAACTGCACCTATAACACAGTTGCAGCGCATCTTCGACCAAATGAACGATGCCCTAATCTATGCCGAAGGATTCTTTGATATTCTTGAAGCAGATGAAGAAACCGAGGCTACCGGAAAATATCGTCCTGAAAAGGTAGAGGGTAACTTTGAAATAAAAAATGTGGATTTTACCTACCCTAACGGTACCAAGGCACTGCACAACATCAACATGAGCATCCATAGCAATCGCATTACAGCCTTTGTAGGACTATCGGGTGCTGGCAAAAGTACCATCGTGAACCTGCTGGATAAGTTCTACGAACCAGATTGTGGACAAATTCTGCTAGATGGTGTAGACCTTCGTGAATGGGACACGCACTTCTTGCGCGACAACATCGGATTGGTACTGCAGAAAAATCATATCTTCGATGGTAGCATTGAGGAAAACATCCGCTATGGCAAGCCCGATGCAACTTTTGAAGAGGTAGAGGATGCTGCACGCAAATCCTACATCTATGACCAAATCATGAAGTTGCCCCATGGATTCCAAACAAAAGCCACAGCACTTTCTGGTGGTCAGCAGCAGCGTGTTGCCATTGCGCGTATGTTCCTGAAGAACCCTCCTATCATCTTCCTTGATGAACCTACTGCCAGCCTTGATGCCATTGCCACCGAGCAAATTAAGGCAAGTATCGATGCTATCAAGAAGAACCGCACGGTAATCATCATCTCGCACAGCATTTCACAAATCATCGACAGCGATGAGATTTATGCCTTAAAGGACGGACGTGTGGAACAGCAGGGTGACCCTGATTCTTTGTATGAAAAGGGAGGTGTATATAAAGAAATTGTCGATGCATCAGCCCGAAGCCTCAACATCGACAAATTAGCTCATACAGTAAAAAGTATTTAACCTAAATTACATTCTAGGATTCAATTCAAAGTCCCATCTTGAAGGTTGGCGTTTAATAGTAAGAACGCCACTTTCTTTATCATGTAGACTTTCCATATAAAGATACACAGCAACTGCTACTGCAGCTTTATCAGATTCAGAAGCCTCTGATATTGACTTACATGCATTAGTATCGCCATTTGCTTCTTTGGCTTTCAATAGATCTTTCTCAAAATTCTCTTTTGCCTTTCCACTCTTATAGTTGCGGTATTGCTCTGGATGCATGGCAAGTTCAAACAGTTCTTCATCATCTTGTCCTCTATCCCATCCATTTACTTCCATCTCATGAATAAACTCATCAAGAGCATCAGGATAGAATGTATGAGGGTCGGCAGTTACAAATTCACGCTTTTGTTCTTTTGCCAATTCTATCAACTCAGGAGCAATCTCACCTGGCACCTTACCAGATTTGCCAAGAATCATACCCCAAACAGAATCGTCCATCATCTTGTAACGTCCCTTTCCTTGCTCCATTGTAAGAAGGTTAAACAGAGCGATGTTCTTTACATACTGAGAGAATGGAGTAACAAGAGGTGGATATCCTACTTTTGGCCATACATATTCCACTTCGTTGAAAAGAGCCACTAACATGTCATCGGTGGTAAGTTCTGCCTTTCCTTTCTTCTTTCTTAATTCATTTATCACCCCTTGAATACCACCAAGATCTGCCATCATCGAACCCATCATTCCACCAGGCAAGCCACAACCAAGCAACAATGAAGACATGTATTTGTTTGCTGGATTAATAAAATAACCAAGCCATTCGTCTATAAATTGCTGTGTTAAAGAACGTGCTTTCATATAAGCACTCATGTTGATCTCTGGTACTTCAAAACCTTTCTGTCTAAGCATAGCAAGAACAGAAATGATATCTGGGTGCACTTTACCCCATGACAAAGGCTCTATGGCTGTGTCGATTATATCCGCACCGCTTTCACAAACTTCAAGAATACTTGCCATTGAAAGTCCTGGACCAGAATGACCATGATACTCAATAATCACCTCAGGATGGCGTTCTTTTATTGTTTTTGTCAATTCACCAAGAAAACCTGGCAGACCAATGCCTGCCATATCCTTCAAACAAATTTCCGGTGCACCAGCCTCTATAAATAAATCTGCCTTGTGAGCGTAATACTCCACAGTATGAACAGGAGAATTAGTTATGCAGAGTGTGGCTTGTGGAGTCATTCCAGCCTCTGCAGCCCACTTGATTGAAGGTATGATGTTTCGTTCGTCATTCAGTCCACAAAAAATACGAGGAATATCTACACCCTGAGCATGCTTTACCCGATACATCAACCGACGAACATCATCAGGAACAGGATACATTCTCAACGCATTAAGACCACGATCCAACATGTGAGTTTTTATCCCAGCCTCATTAAATGGCTTACAAAACGCTCTCACAGCATCGTTTGGATTGTTTCCTGCCAAAAGGTTTACTTGTTCAAAAGCACCTCCATTTGTTTCAACTCTTGAGAAACATCCCATCTCAATAATTACAGGTGCAATAAGTTCCAATTGGTCTTTTCGTGGCTGGAACTTACCGGAACTCTGCCACATGTCTCGGTACACGAGACTAAACTGGATTCTTTTTTTCACTTTATCCATTAATAATGCGCCCGTAATCCCGCAGGCACTGGTTAAACAACTAACAATAGGCAGGTCTTCTGACTCATCCAAATGGCATTCCGTCTTCCCAAGTATTAGCACAGCAATTGTGTTTCCACTCAGTGACTTTTTTCTATGAAAGCCAAATAAAAAAAGGACTCACAGCATCGGGTAATGTCGCAGATTTACACTGCGTTCCCATCTTAGTTCTCATTCAAAGAAAACCTATTGCATCTGAGATTTTCGACAAAATCTATGCAAAGTTACGTATTTTTTTATAGCTGGCAAAACGAAAAAAAGTAATTGTTTGTGCTTATAATCAAAAAGGGAATAGCGTTATCGGCTATTCCCTTCAATAACTATTTTGTACTCTCAGATCTATCTAAAAATCCATCAAGGTAGGATTAGAACGTATCCATACCGTCCCACTCTGCCATATCTTCACGAACAAATCCGACCTTACCATCTATGCGGATTTTGTACCAGCCGTTTTCCTTACCCAAGCATGGATAAGTTGCAGGAACAGTTCCTGGCTCGTCCTTTATCTTAGCCACTACGATGGCTTTAAGATTTGGTTCCTTTCGTACATTGATGTTACCGGTACGAGTTTGGTTGCGGTAAACAATACCTTGGCCTTTCTCTGCACTAAAAGTAACAACACGCTTTCCTGCCTTTGGTACATCGTAAGTATCCTGTACATCAATTGTGTATGTACTCTGATTAACCTTTACCAATCGACCTACAGCCTTACCGCGTGCGTCGATTACCATTTTCATTGACTGTGCGCTGGCCATTACGCAAACCAGCAACAAAGCTGCAAGAGACAAAAATCTTTTCATCGTTTTTCCTTTTTTTAGTTATACATTATATCTTATCTCCATACATTAAATCTCCAGCATCTCCAAGACCTGGAACAATATACTTGTGACTATTCAGAACAGGGTCGATATCACCACAAACCAGCACCACATCATCCTGTGGGAACACCTTCTTAAGGAAATCCACACCTGATTGTGCTGCAATGACACACGCCAGAATCAGTTTTTTAGGGGTGCCCTTTGTCTTCAATGCCTCGTAGGCCAGTTCAAGACTACCGCCTGTTGCCAGCATTGGATCAACAATGATAAGTGTCTTACCATCCAAACATGGAGAAGCACAATACTCTACCTTGATACCCACCTGGTTCATTTCTCGGTCTTTATAATAACGGTAGGCAGAAACAAAAGCATTACCTGCCTCATCGAAAATATCCAAGAAACTCTGATGCAAAGGCAAACCTGCACGGAACACAGTACCAATCACTACATCGTCGTCATAAGTGTTTACCTCACACTTATCCAAAGGTGTCTGAATAGTTTTCTTGCTATATTCCAGGAACTTGCTGATTTCGTATGCCTCAACATGCCCTATGCGTACAATGTTCTGACGAAAACGCATTCTATCGTTTTGTACATTCACATCACGCAGTTCTGCCAGATACTTATTCAGAACACTGCTTTTCTTACTTAGATTGATTACTTTCATTTTTCTTCTGTTTCTTTTTCCTTAGGAAGAATAAGATTCAGGATAACTGCTAACAGGAATACCACTGCCACACAATTCTCGGCAAATACAGTTTGAATAATCTGTGGGAAAATGCCAAACATCTGAGTTGCCTGTGTAAATCCCAAACCTATACTCAGTGACAATGAAACAATTACCATGTTACGCTGTGAGAAACCTGCGCGAGCCATCATACCGAAACCTGCAAACAGAATAGATCCGAACATCATTACTGTACAGCCACCCAATACGCACTGAGGAATTGTTGTCAAAATTGTACCGATAGCAGGGAAAATACCACCCAAGATCATGATGACTGCACCTGTACCGATAGTGAAACGATTCACAACCTTACTCATGGCTGCCAAACCTACATTCTGACTGAATGAAGTAATAGGAGTACAACCAAACAAACCTGCAATAGAACTTACAAAACCATCGCAAGCTACAGCAGCACCCAACTCTGACTTATGAGGATTACGACCTAAAGCACCATTTGCCAATGCACTGGTATCACCAATAGTCTCGGTAGCAGAAACCAAGAAGATGGCAATTACTGACAGGGTAGCTCCCAAGTCAAATGAAAGATCGAAAGGCATGAACTTTGGCAATGCCACGACTCCTACTCCACTTAAAGCAGAGAAATCCACCATGCCAAAGCATATAGCTACGATATAACCAACAATCAAGCCTACCAATACTGACAATGAACGCAAAATGCCCTTGGCAAATACCTGTGTAAGCAAACAAGCCAATAAGGTGATAGAACCTACAATCCAGTTATTCATAGAACCGAAATCAGCAGCACCCTGTCCTCCGGCAAATGAGTTTGCACCAATAGGCAGCAAAGAAAAACCAATTGCTGTTACCACGGTAGCTGCTACTACATGAGGAATCAGTTTTGTCCAGTACTTAGGAAACAAACCTAATAAACCTTCTACAACACCACCTATTACCACGGCACCCATCAGCGTTCCCATGCCTTGTGTAGTACCGATAACAATAGCGATTGACAGGAAGGTAAAGCTGATACCCATTACAATAGGCAAACGAGAACCGATGCGCCATACAGGATACAGCTGAATCAGCGTACCAATACCGGCAATGATCATACAGTTCTGAATCAATGCAGCACTAAGCTGAGAATCCAGTCCTACAACACTCGCTAAAATAATAATAGGTGTAATGTTTGATACAAACATTGCCAACACATGCTGCAAGCCAAAAGGAACAGCTTGCAAGACAGGCACACGCCCATCCAATTGATACAAATTACTCATGACGGAATTTTATTGTTTGGGTTTCATAATCCATTTCTTCTACAATAGCGATTGACTCCAGGTGAAAGCCTTCCTTGCGCAGTTTATCGCCACCCTTCTGCAAGCCTTTTTCTACGGCAATACCAATACCTATCACCGTTCCTCCTGCCTGCTTAACCAGATCTATCAGTGCGTGTGATGCTTCACCATCAGCAAGGAAATCATCCACAATCAGCACCTTATCTTCTTTTGTAAGGTATGGACGGCTAACAAAAATCTGGTTCATTCTCTGATGCGTAAATGAATAGGCATTAGAAATATACTTATCATCTGTACTATTCAAAGTCTGGCCTTTCTTTGCAAAGACCACAGGAACATCATACAGATCTGCTACCAAAGTTGCAATGGCAATACCACTAGCCTCGATAGTCAATATCTTGTTTACTTCCTCTCCCTTGAAACGACGCTTGAACTCATACGCAATCTGGCGCATGATATCGATATCAATCTGATGATTCAGAAAGTTATCAATTTTCAACACATTGCCCTTGTTGACAACGCCATCAGCAAGGATTTTTTCTTCCAAAAAGTTCATAATATATTATTTGTTAATCTTTTGCAATGTTATGCTTTTCCTTTCCATTGAAGCTCTTTACCTTCATTCCCAGTTTTTCTGGCAAGATAGCATTCAGCACAATACCCACAATAGCAGCAATTGCCAGACCAGAAAGATGAACGCTACCAATGGCAACACTGTCGTTTGCACCATACTTTACGCCAATGGCCAAAACCAGAATCAGCGCTGCTACAAACACGTTTCGTGAACTTGAGAAATCCACATTGTTCTCAACCAGATTACGAACACCCACTGAAGAAATCATGCCATAAAGAATCAAGCTGACACCACCAATTGTAGCAGCTGGCATCAAGCCAATCATGCAAGAGAACTTAGGGCAGAAACTCAGAAGGATACTGAAAATAGCTGCCAAACGAATTACAGCAGGATCAAATACTCGAGTAAGATTCAGTACACCTGTATTCTCACCATAAGTGGTATTGGCAGGAGCGCCAAACAAGCTGGCAAATGCGGTAGCCAAGCCATCACCACACAAAGTGCGATGCAAGCCAGGAGTTGAAAGGAAGTCTTTACCCACGGTAGAAGAAATGGCACACACATCACCAATATGCTCCATGATGGTAGCAAAGGCAATAGGAACGATAGCCACAATACTGCTCAGCATCAAGCCTCCATCGAAATTATCAATCACTGCCAACACGCTGGTTTCCTTGCTGAATGGCAATCCAAACCAATCAGCTTCTCCTACAGCAGAGAAGTCAACTTCACCCATGGCTGCCGCCAATATATACGATGCCAATACACCTAGCAAAATAGGAATAATCTTCAGGATACCTTTTCCCCAGATGCTGCAACCTATCACAACTACAATGGCAGTAATAGCCAGCAACCAGTTGCTGGTACAGTTGGTAATAGCAGAACCAGAGAGTGTCAAACCAATGGCAATAACCATAGGACCTGTAACCACTGGTGGGAAGAAACGTAATACTTTCTTTGAACCAAATGCCTTGATCAATCCGGCCATCACAAAATACATCAATCCGGCAAAGCATACACCAAGGCATGCATAACCTAATGAAAGAGTTTCGCTTAATCCAAGGTCCACACCCATCTGCTTCACAGAAAGATAACCTCCGATAAATGCAAAGCTTGAACCCAGGAATGCAGGAACCTGGCACTTAGACATGAAATGGAACAGTAATGTTCCTAATCCGGCAAATAACAATGTTGTTGACACGGGCAAACCTGTCAATGCAGGTACCAGAATCGTTGCACCAAACATGGCAAACAAATGCTGAACGCCCAGAATTGTAAATTTCGCAGCACCTAACTGGCGAGCATCATTAATTCCCTCTTGTGGTTTGAATTCCATAGTATAGAAAAGATAAGGTTATTATTATATGTGCAAAAATAATCAAATCTTTCCAATCAAGATAACGAACTCTAAAAAAAGTAGTATATTTGCAACGATTATATTTTTATGAAAAAGGTATTCTTTTGGATTAGCGGTATTCTTCTGTTTCTTGCTATACTTATAGCAGGCGTACTTTTAACACTTAGTTCTGAGCGATTTCAACACTGGCTGGTGGAAAAAGGAATGGGATTGCTGGAAGCTAGACTGAAAACAGAATTGCTTACCGATAGTTTCTATGTAAACGTACAGAAAGGCAAATTAGACTTCTATGGTCTACAAATGAATGACCTTGACCATCAGTCACTCATCAAGATTGATACTCTGGAACTACGCTTTAAGGCCAAGGCATTGCTTAATGACAGCATCGTTATCAAAAACGTGAAAATGCATGGTGTTAATGCAAATCTCTTTAAGGAAAACAAGGAAGATACACCAAATTTTCAATTCATTGTTGATGCCCTAAAAAGAAAGAACCATAAGCCAGGCAAGGGTAAGAAAATAGCCAAGACACCTCACATAATCATTGTTGAGAACATTGACATAGAACGTTTTCACGTAAAATGGGACATTAGAAAACTGCCCCGAATAAATGAAGGGAAACCAAACCTTGGAGCTTTTGATGCGCACCACTTTGATTTATTCCTCAACCTGCAGGCATCGGTTCACAGTATAACAAAAGATAGCCTATTTGCAAACATTCGCCACCTGAGTCTTACAGATAAGGGAAGTGGGCTTATCATACCTAATCTTCATACAAACGTACGTGCTAGCAGTCAGTGGATTTCTACCGACAGCCTATTCATCAATATGGAGCATACGCGCATAAACACAACTCCTATTGTTGTGAAACTGCACAAAATGCCAGCAACCAGTCCTATAAGCATCACTAAACCTTTCCACCTAAAGGCTGATGTTATGTTGCAAGACCTCGCAGCACCATTTGCACCTCCTCTTTCTAGCTTTACTACACCACTGAAACTGGATGTTGATGCCGGTGGCGACCTTACACGCATTAACTTCGACAACATTTTGGTAACTACCCCTGATGGTCGTCTGCATCTTACGGCAAAAGGTAACATCTGCGATGTTTTGAAGAAACATGATATCATTCTTCATTTCAACCATATTCGTTTGAATGCCAAGAATGGTATAAAAGAACAAATCATCAACCACTTTGCACAGAAGGTGCGTATGAAGATGGTACGCCAGATGAAAGCTGTAGGTAATGTGCGTTTCCATGGCAATCTGGATATTCCTTACAAACGCGTAGTCATTGGTGGAACTATATTCACAAAACTAGGAAATGTCAACACCAAGTTCACCCTTAACAGCTATAAATACATCATGTCGGGCTACTTCAGCACCACCAACCTTCACATTGGACAATTGATGAATGTTGAGAAATTGGGTGTCGGACAAATCAAAGGAAACTTCACCTTCGACATTTCTGCTCCAAAGAAAGGAACCAAATACCATGGCCGTTTGCCACAAGGCGCCATCACAGCACATGTCAGCGAGGTAAGCTACAAGGGAATAAAGTTCAAGAATGTATCTGTTGATATCAAAAGTTATGGCACCAAAGCCGAAGGTGTAGCCAAAGTTCCTAAAAAATGGTTCGACATCATTACCAACTTCACCTATACTCAAACTGCAAATGAGCAGAAGGTAGAAGTTAAGCCAAGTATCCGCAAGCATCGCGAAAAGGATGCTTCACTTGATGATGAAAAGGCACGCAAGGAAAAGAAAGAGCAAGAAAAGGCTGAAAAAGCTGCACGTAAGGCAGAAAAGAAGGCTTTAAAGGAGAAGGAAAAAGCCGAGAAAGCCGTCCAGAAAGAAAAGGAGAAGGCTGAAAAAGCTGCGCGTAAAGAAAAAGAAAAGGCAGAAAAGGCCGAGAAAAAAGAAAAAGAGAATGCAGAGAAAGCAGCTTTAAAAGAAAAGAAAAAAGAAGAAAAAGCTGCACGTAAAGCAGAGAAAAAAGCACTTAAGGAACAGAAGAAAAAAGAAAAGGCCGCCCAGAAATAATAGGCGGCCTTTCTATTTATTTTGAAATCATCGTCACAAAACTAATTGGTGGCAGTGCAACCCGAACTGTTCCATTCTCAACCTTCAAAACAGAAGGTTTCATTCCATCTACAGTATTGGTAACATACACGGTCATTTCCTTTACATTTTGTGGAATACCAGTCACTACGGCTTCACAGGCAGCACCATTATTAACCATGTGAACAGCATATTCACCACGGGCAATATTTCCAAATGCAGCACAATTAACGGTGTTCTTACTACTTGTTACAGGGATTGCCAGCGATTCGGCAGGTGTTGATGCCAATTGCTTGATGTTCCAGAATCGCTGTGTAGGTCGCAACTCTCCCTCTGATCTATAAATACCAGCACCCCATAACAAAGAATAATCTGAAGTGAGCTGCCACTGCAAAATACTCAATGGCTGACATATAGAGCACAAACGGGTATAGAGATTAATCTCATACAATGCAAAGGTTGACTCATTGAAAATCTCTGCATAACGATGTGCAGCAGCATCGGTACTACCCTCTCCTACAATCAGTGGAACATTTATCTGCTTGGCAGCACCTGCCCATTTACGCAAAGTTTCATCATCACATCCACGCCATGAATGGAAAGAAACGGCACCGATATAAGGAAGTGTCTCAGGATCATTTAAACCCGGAAGGATAAAATCAAAGGTAGTAGCATCAGAGTTATCACCTAGCAGCAACTTGGTTGGTAGGTTCTGCGAAGCCATATAAGCACCAAATTCCTTGATAAAGGTGTTGTGTTCCTCTGGTGTATGTAGCACATCAATACCCAGATCACTCTCGTTGAAAGAGAACATTGCAAATTCCACTCCATACACCTGCTTGGCGAATTTCATATAATCTGCCAACGACTTGTAAATCTGCTGACTCTTCTGAGGATCCAACTTAAATGCCTGTACGCCACCCTTGCGCTTGTAGCTCTTAGGATCGCCATCAATTGCCCACTCTGGTGGAAACCAGCAACTCAGAATCACAGGCATTCCCTGCGCCTTTAGGCGCTGTGCCATCTCAATGCTCTCCTTTACATGTGCATGCAGGTTACCTGCCTTTGCAGCAGCAATAGGATCTTCATTTTCATTAGGTTGCCAGTTGCGCCATGGCAATTCAACTCGTCCGTATGCCACACGCAGGTTCTTTAGGCAATAATCAATAACAGTTGGATCAAGTCTTGGGTTCTGTAGGCGGAAGTTACCACCAAAACCGGTAAAGAGATTTCCTGGGTGTTCTGTATCTAGTGCCACTTTCACATCCTCGTGATCAATCTTTCCATCAGCTTTTATCTGGATTGACAAGGATGACTGGGCACCTTTCTTCAAGGTTGGCAGCAACTGAATTGCCAATGTCTTTACACCTTTATTATTATATACTACAGCCTTGGCACTTTTGCTTAATGCCAGCTGAAGGTTTCTTGAAGATGACACAATGCTAATTTTCTTACCTCCTATTTTCACCTTGGCATCTGCATAATGTTCTGCAGGCAATTCCATGCTAAAATAGGCAGATTGCTTCAGTGTGGTATCACTCTTCACATCAATATCCACCTTCACCAATCCTCTTTCTAAATCGGTAACACGCTGGAAAAAGTTCACATTTCGCACTGCGGTAGTTACTTCCTGTGCATTTCCGTTGCGATGGTAATTAGAAGTTTGCCACTCCTTGTGTGTGCTTAGAATGTTGTCGGTGGTATTGCCCACACCCAGCATTGATTCAAAATCAATCAGTTCACCATCTACTCGGATGCCTGTGATGTTACTCCAGGCCATGACCTCTGTCTGCGCATTTCCTGCCAGCATGCATAAAGCATAACCCGCAAGCATTGCTGCAGTTCTTTTAAATAAGTGTTTCATGTAATTTATTTGTGTTTATTATATAAGTGCTCTATTTTCCTTGCTGTGTAAGCCATAGCAAAGGAGTGGTACCCTCTGCCTCCTTGAACTTTTTGCTCAATGACGAAGCATCCTTAAAACCACAGGCCATTGCAATTTCTTCTTGGGTAGCAGTAGGGTTCTTCAGCATATAGGCTTTTGCAGCATCAATGCGGTATAAGTTTACCAAATCCCTGAATGGCATGCCATACTGATGATTGATAACCGTAGAGGCTGTGGTTTTTCCGACATTCAGATATTCACAGAAAGATGTTAGGGTTAAGTCGTCTTGACAATATACTCTATCCTCTTCAAGTGCCTTTTTCATTCTTTGAACCAGTGCCTCTATTTTGACAGAGTGCAATGCCTCTACATCCTTATGGGAATGCGCAGGTTCCTTGCTGGTAGTGGTAACTGGAGTCTTAATGAAATTTGAATAGTTTTTTCTCTCCTGGATATGCGACAATGATCTTAACGTAACACTACCCTCCTCACCACTATTGATATCTACATGGCAAACCAAATGATTTACTACAGCCAGCAGGCACATCAGCGTTGCACCTAACACAGGATGTTGCATGATATAACCTCTGCCAAGACCAATGATAGGAATCAGCAATAGCATCATCACAACTGTTAGCAATGAAATAGCCCTGGCAGGTGTAGATCGATGACCTTTAAAGAAAAAGCGATAAGCATCTCCAAAATGATATCCTTCGCTTCTTGACAGATTATAACACATATAAAGCACAACTACAACAAATATCGCACTGATTATATTCACCAGTGTTTCATCAAACAGGTAATAAAGATTGTATAGATCTGTCTTGAACTCTGCAGGAATCTGCTGCATGGTGTCAAGTGCTTCTGCATAACGTGCAGTATTCTCAAAACCAAGTAGATAATAAAGCAAGTTCACCACTATTCCCATTACCATTGCCGGCACAAAATAGAACACATCAGTTACCCTAAGCTTTCGTTTGTAGCGCAGCAAGGTTAAGTTTAGCAATGTCATTGCCATCAATGCTAATATCAACGGCACACATACAGCATCCATCTTCACCATCAACAGATAATCTGTATGGGGAGAAATATAAACAGCAAGTGTTGTAAAATAGAAAGCTTCTATAGCCAGCATCCACATGAAAAGCTTCTGTCTTTGTGTTTTTACCTTGAACAAATAAGACACAAACCACAAAATGCAGACAATGCTGGGAATGAAATATAATACTGATAATAGCACGGCTCTTTTTCTTTTCTATTATGCAAATGTAACCACAAATCTCAAAAATTACAAGTTTTCATTGTAAAAACGTTCAAATTTGAACGTTTTTACAATCTTATGTTACATCTTTCTTACAAGAACTGTCAATGCTAAAACAACTACTATTCAATTACAAGCAGTTCCTGAAGCGTTACTGCAGGATCAAGCAGGTAAATACGTACTTTATTAGCATTCTTTTCCAGGGGAATAAATCGGCGGGTATAACCACGAAGAACATTCCAACGCCACTCTGAACTATAGTCATGTTCGTGGATAGAGAATATCTGTGGAGTACCTCCATCGATACTAACAGCATAACGTGCATCCCTTCCTTCGTAAATACGGAGGGTAGGCAATGTACGAATCTCTAAAGTTCCATGCAAGCCACTTGTTAACTCGTACTCTACCCAAGGGGCATTCTGCACATTGAACGATGGTGTCTGGAATGGTTGTGTGGTAACACCATCAGTATATCCCAACATTGGAATAGTGCTGATAGTAGCACCTGCTACATCATTCTTGGCAATGTAGTCCTTTGCCTGAATGCGCAACAATGGTTCCTTTGCAAATGGAGGTTGAATACCTGCATAGATACCGCAAACTCGGGTGTTAGGAACGATATTGGAAACTTGCAACTTGTTCATTCCTTTCTTTACAGGAATCTCTCCCACGCACGACCACATAGGACCGATAGTATCTGTATGCCAGATATTTCCGTGTGGGAAGGCAGATGCTCTTAAAGTAGTTTCATTGATGCTGATGGTTGCATATTCATTGTCTTTTGCATCGAATGAATTGTTCAAGATGCGCGTACGCGCCTTTATCCACAGAGGCATCATACCATCCTTATCTGCCTGGAAGGTATATTGTTCCTTAAACTGACAACGCTGATAGGTTTCTGGCATAATCCATACTGATGCAGGCATGACATACGACTTTTCAAGCAAGTCCTTGTCGGCAAATTCCATTACCTCTTTCAAACCATCAAGATACCAGTTAGGATGCCAATTGAAGAAATTATCCCATTTGCCATCCAGCAGTTTTTCATTGTAATAACGGGTTAATTCATCTACCTTATCGCGTGCTTTCAAAGCGTCGGTGGTAACATCCAATGCCATCTTATCTCCATTGTTTGCCAGCACACGACTACGTCTTGACTGCAACACATAACGGTTCATCATGGCTGCTCCCTGAACAGGATAAGTAAACAATTCATAGTAGGCTGCCTTTAGACGCTGTGGCACCTTCTGACTTAAGATTTCTACACGCTGGTACAAATCATTCCACTCGTTAAGGCGTGCATCAATTTCATTGTCGGTGTATTCCAACCAACGGGTATGGAACTCCTTTCCATACGCCATAAGGCGATAGTAACGATTTTGCAAATCAGCTAGTTCTGATGCTATTTCACTGCCAAAAGTCTTAGTAATCCAATAGGCAGAGAAACGATTGGCATCAGCAGGTTTCCAACTATTTACATTCCACGCCAATTCCATTGCCATAGACAGTTCCTTTTCTGCAGGCTTTATGTCACCTACATTGAATACCCAAATTCTATTGGCACCATAATCGTATGACTTTGTCAGTTCGGCACTAATCAAACCTGGTGATAACGGACTAAGCCAGAACCAACTGTCTGGATCGCCATGATATGATAGGTGGTAATAGATACCGGCTCCACCCTTTCGTTTCTGTTCACTAGGGTTGCAAAGGTTACGCATATAACCTTGCTTATCATCCGACCATAACAAGGTTACATCATCAGGAACCTGCAAACCACCATGGTAAGCATCTAAAACCTCTTCGTATGTACATAGTACCTGAGGAATTTCGGTAATATCCTTATTGATGTTACGCTTCAGAATGTCTCTCTGATCACTGATGGCTTGTTGCATGATACTAATGCGCTCCTCGTTGCTGGTAGCACCTTCCATTGGATAGTCATGAATACCACGCAAACCAATGGTATAGGTATTTTCGTATTTGCCATTTGTCTTGATACGCTCCTCCCAATAGTTCAGCATGGTCTGACGATTGGTAAGATAGTTGAAGTCGCCATAGATACCTACCTTCTTCCATTCATCCTCGTTGTTTCGTAACATCTGTTCGCAGTGCGAAGTACCCATTACAATTGCATAGTCATCTGCTAAACGAGCATTTTCTGGATCTGCATTAAATGCCTGAGTACCTGGATGCATAGCAGGCCACAAATAGTTACCTTTCAATCTCAGCAGCAACTCAAAAACCTTACAGTATGTCTTAGGACCCATTACGCCATGCTCTTTATCAAAAGTGAGTTCTGCCCATCTGGCACAACCACCAAATCGTTCGTCATTGATAAAGATTCCACGGAACTTTACTGATGGTTCTCCTTGCTGATAAGTACCTGGTACAATGTACATTGCATCCTGATGCTGTGGAGTAATATCTGCCCACCAATACCAAGGTGAAACTCCCATGGCTTCGCACAATGACATAATGCCAAAGGCTGTTCCACGACGGTCACTACCAATGATAACAAAGGCTTGATCGATACCTTTTGCTGGTTTCTTAAGGGTACATACCACGAAAGATTCCCATTTTCCTTGAATGTTATTTACATTGATTTTTGCCTTGACTACCACCTGGTCTATCAGCTTGCTCTGTCCCAGTGTACCTGCCAATACTACTGTCTTTTCACGAACATTCTGCAAGTTACTGGCATGCAGAACCTGGGCTTTCATTCCACCAACACGCTGAATGTCGTCTGCCAGCATCTGTGCTGTAAGTTGTACTACTTTAAAGTCATTTGCATCCGTATAGATAGATGCCGACTTTCCATTAGCATACAATGGGAAATCCTTGCTTGTACCACTTTGACTGAGTTGTGGAAATGCATTCACATCATTTGCACAAACGCCCAATGGTAACAGCAGCATCACTGCCAAGAAATATAAAGCTAACAATCTCTTCATAGTATAAAACTGATATATGTGTTATATAATAAGATGCACCACTATGTTTTTCAAGGTACAAAGATAAGATAAAAGTTTAAAAGGTTTAAGAGTTTAAAGGGCAACTCTCGTGAGAGAGCAAAAAAAAATAGACCCTGGAAGCATCTGCATCCAGAGTCTACTGATAAAAGACGGCGCCGAATGTTCTAGTCAACCTTAATAATACTCAATTTCCCGAACAAAAATTCTTTCTGCCTTTTGGGAATCCTTCTGTTTTTCCACCTTTCTTATCCAATTTCCATTCTCATCGTATTCGTATTCAAAAACATACGAATACCCTCCCGACCAGATAAAGGTATTCAAATCATATAGGCGACCATTGACAATAGAAGAACAAATGCCCTTGTCATTGTACGATAAACTGATGGCGAAATCAGGATTTACTAATCTTTTTATCTTTTCATTCTCGTATTCTATATATTCTCCTGTTTTCTTCCCGCTTTTATCGTAAGTTACGGTTTTTACGAGGGTGTTACCATCATATTCATTTATGTTATATTTCCCGTCAGAATATTCATTTATAAACTGATTCTTAATGATTTTGTCTCCTTCCCATTCGTTCTTTTGAGTATAATTTACTTTTCCAATTCTATCATAGTCAATTATCTCAATTTCTTTCCCATATTCATTATATGAGTAAACTGTCTTGCCATTCTCGTTGCCATAGCCATCATATTTGTTTATTCTCAAGACTTTATTGTCAACTCCATAAACATATATGCTTTTCTTTTCCAAATCTCCATTTTTATTAAAGATGGAAATCTCTTTAATATTTCCGTTTTCATCAAACGTAATGAGTTTATTCATTTCTTCATCAGAGATTATATCTCCCTGGATTACTTCACCAAATTTTTCTACCGCTTTATAAACTGTTGTACGAATAGATTTAACATTTCCATTAACCTCAAACATGGAAAGGAATTTCTGCTGTTTACTACAACTTGTGACAAACGTAATAAGACTAATAAGAAATAAAACTCTTTTCATTAGATGTCGTATAATATGATTTACAATACACTATTATTATAGGAATCACCAACTCTAGTTGCTTTGTTTTTATCAACTCAATTGATGTTTAGAACTCATAAAGCATCAAAATCTAAACATTCCTGAAACACCTTATACATAAAGTGATTCACTTTTGTAAAGTATTGGCAAAGATATACATTCTTTATGGAAAACATTGTATCAACACAGATGTTTTTTTCTATATGCCAAAAATCCCTTAGTAACTCCAGGGTAAGAGAACAGTAATTACACAGTACCTTTTTTGATGCTCCGATGTAGATCCGTTGTAGAACCGTGCCTAGTCTTAGCTATTAATAGTGTTTTGAAAGCATTTCAGGATATTTACGTGCATTTTCGAACGTTTTCGTACATTAACGTACATAGTGCCAAAATTGTGGTTTAACTTTGCGAACACGATTTAGTGCCAGAGTTCACACAGGTAATTTGTCTCTACTTTTTTTTTGCAGTCCTTGCTATTGAAAGAGATTTTGCCATAACCCTCAACCCTCCACTAAACTGCCATAACTTACAGATAATCAATTGATATTTTTAGTTGAGGGTTGATTTAACCCTCCACCAACCCTCAACCAACCCTCCACTAGTAGATTTTGCCAAATGGCTATTGTCTTCAGAATACAACGACATAGCTTGCAAAACCAGTGCTAAACGGACATCACGTTTACGTGCAAACGTATTGTACATTTACGCGCAAACACCTTGACGATATACGCGCCTTCTACAAGTAAAAAAAAACGGTTATAGCTAGTGGAGGGTTGGTGGAGGGTTAGTGGAGAGTTAGTGGAGGGTTAAAATTTGTTAGTACTTGATTATCGGTATGTTAAGTTGATTTAGTGGAGGGTTGAGCAAAAATGAGTTTTTTGACAACAGACTCCGGACTACAGACACCAGACTTGTCGCTTTCGCTGTCTTCTATTATCCTTAGGCCCTGGCATCTATTATGCTAGAACTTGTCCGTAAGGACGGAAAAGGTATTCCGTTAGGACGGAACAGGTGCAAGATAAGGAATAGCACAGCCTTTCCGCTTAGGCGGACATCTAAAAGTTTAAAGGTT
>JAGHTY010000184.1 GCA_018065125.1 Candidatus Minthousia equi | reverse complement strand
TTCATCTGCTTTCCCAAGTCGGAATTATCATCAATCTTTGACCACACAGATAGCATAAGGCGCATGTTCAGCTTATCGTGCAATTCAGAAGTCAATGCTGTAGGATCTGGATAAAACTCTTCATCAAACTTCATAGAGTTCCAGCCATATTTGCCCCACCACTGCCAATCCTGAACAATCACATCTACAGGCATTTTCTTTTCACGGAAGATACGAGCATTCTCAAGAATCTCCTGAGAAGAATGATAGCGTTCGCGACAATGAATGAACCCCAATGCCCACATTGGCATCATAGGTGCCTTTCCTGTGAGATTACGGTATGTTGCAATGATTTCATCGGCCGAACCCATAAATAACGTATAATCCACCTTATCTGCTACAGGAGAAGAAAGGGTAGTGGTATTGTCAACTTTACGTAGGTAGATAACAGGTTTGTCTCCATCGTTCAGTTCGGATGTAAAGACATGAGTTCCAGCATCCAGCTTCATGTTGACAGAAGTAGTAGGTGGCAGCCATACGTTCTGCACATCCAGTACCAGATTGCCATCCAGCGAAAGGTTATGCCTACGAGCCATAGATTGCCCTACATCCAGCAGAATGGCATATTCTCCTGCTTCGGGAATGTCAACCTTTGCATTGAAGATGTTCTTGTGGCGAACTTCTTCCTTACCACCCTCGGTAGAGGTAACATTCACTACCTGAGTATCTCCGGTAGCACCCTGATGCTGCATCTTCACGCTCCAGGTGGTAGGGTTGAAATCCATCATGCCATAGTTGTTCCACAGAATTCCGTAACCCTTGTTCGAAAGAAGGAAAGGAATGGCTATCTGTGTGTTTACTTGTGTAAGCCTGCGGGTTACGCCTCTTAGGTTACCTATGCCATCCTGAAACTGCCCTAATCCTGTGAGGTATTCATCCTGTGGAGAAACCAATTGAATACTTGCTTGATAGGCGTCTTGCCCCTGAACAGAAGTAGGAGTGAGCTGATGCATTGAAACATTGGTAATCAACTGGTTGCCATTGTAGAATTCGATAGATGCACCATTAACCTTTACCCGTATGTCGCTACTTTGCTGCTTTGACTCAGGATAAAGCCACTCATCTGGCAAGTCAAATTTGTGCGCTTTGGCATACTGCACCCTTACCGCATTCTTGGCAAGAGGAGTGAGGGTAAGTGTTCCGTTTTCGAAAGGCACACTCAGTGTTCTGGTTATCTTTTGTGCAAAACCAGTGGTTATGCCTATTATCAGAAATAATAAAAAGATTTGCTTTCTCATGTTTGCTATGCTTTCATGCGTTTTAGTAGTTCAATGGTTACTTTCCAGATGTTATCAGCAGTATCAAGATTTACACGCTCTGAGGTAGAATGAGGTTCGATGATGAGCGGACCTATTGATGCCATCTCGATACCAGGGTACTTCTTAACATAATATGCTGCTTCCAATACAAAGTGCATAGCCACCTTCTTAGGTTCAAAACCCAGTACATCCTTGAATGTCTGGCAAGTAAGTTCCAGTAAAGGAGAATCCTCACGTTCCATCCATGCACTGGTATCCATCAGCATTTCTACTTCTTTAGCGCCACACTGCAACATTGCTTCCTTGCAGAAACTGCTTAGATCTTTCTGTTTATTATTATCAAAACTGCGGGTATGGGTAGAAATGGTAAGTTGATTGCCCTCTGTTTTTATTACGCCAATATTGTTGCTGGTCATTACCGTTCCTGGCATGTCCTCGCGCATCTGCTGCACACCAAAAGGAAGTATATGTAGAACATAGTTAATTACACTTTCTTGCTCTATATCAATATAAGTATCTTGTGGTTCAGTTGGTTCGATACGTATATTAATCCCTGGTTCCTTGTCTGCATATTTTTTCCTTATGATATCATAGCCGGTTCTTGGGTAATCAACTATAAAATCTGTGTACTTTGGCTTAACGGCAACTATTGCCTCTGCCCATGATGGAATAGAGGCATTGGCAGTACCACCATTAAAGCTACACAAGTAATGTAAACAACTCATTCCACTGAGTATGGTACTTAGTTCAACGATGCAGTTAGCTCTGCCTTTGTTGATGTCAACACCCGAGTGACCACCTAATCCGCCTTCTATGGTAATGCGGAAAAAGTTGCATCCTTTGGGAACCTTTTTAAGTTTAAGGTCCCATTTGCCAATTTGCAGGCATGCACCAGCAGCACCCACGGTTATTTCATCGTATGCCTCAGAGTCTAGATTGATTACTTTTCTTCCTTTGATAAAGTCAAGGCTCAAGGCCTCGGCACCACTCATGCCATCTTCTTCGTTGGTGGTTGTAAGCACCTCAAGGGCAGGATGTTCAAGTGAATCATCAGCCAAGATAGCCAATGCCATTGAAAGTCCCATACCGTTGTCTGCCCCTAATGAAGTGCCTTCTGCCTTCATCCAGCGAGCACCCTTCTCATCTGTTTCAACATAAGGTAGGATAGGGTCGGTTAAATGGTTGAACTTCTTTCCGTTACGCAGATATCCATCCTTTGCCACACAAACCATGTCCATATGATTAAGGATAACAACAGGTTCGGCATTCTCATAGCCTGCAGATGCAGGTTTTTTGATTACCACACAGTTCTGTGCATCTCGCATGTATTCTAAGCCATGTTCCTGCGCAAAATTACAAAGATAATCTGCCACCTTATCCTCATAGTGTGAAGGACGAGGAATCTGGTTCAATTCACTGAAAAAATCGTAGAATGTCTTTTTCATTATGTCTTTTTTTTATCTAGCGCTATTGAATAGTTCTTCCCAGAAATCCATCTGAACCTGATTAGGAGCAGAAGTAAGGACAAAACCATTGTGCATGTTCATAACAGTTGCTTCGCCTTGTTTGTAGGTGCTCCAGTAGGGCAAGCCATTGCCATTTGGGTCGCCATACTTCACAAAATTCATCCAGTATTGTGGCATAATCTGAGCCATGTGTGTATCCACATCGGTCATTGGTCCCCAATGCCAATCGTAGATGAAAGGCATTTCGGCTACATGGGTGGCTCCACGGGTATTCTTTAGTAATGTGTTTTGCGATGGTTGAGCAAAATAATACATGTAGAACTTGCCCTTGCCGGTTTTTGTTTGCAGGTTTCCCCAAGCCCAGGTGCCCCAGCCAAATGCTACATCACGAAACATGTCTTGAATGGCATAGAGAGATTCTTTGTCGGTTGTAGCAGGATAAGCGTTTCGTGCCTTGTCTGAAAATGCGCCAAACTTGTCCATTGCCTTGTTGTAGTAATCCATATTGCAGTTGTGCACAAACAGGCTTCCTTCATCAGAGTTGTAGCCAGCAATCACATCCACATCGTTGTATTTCCCAGCTTCGTACAGTTTGTATTGGTCGTCAACAATGGCTACACCATCCACAACTGGCCAGAATTCCCATCCCTGGGTGTTCTTCACAATGTCCTCGGCACTTACCTTACGAAGCTGCTTTATGTTCTTTGCCTTCAGTCTTTGCTGGAAAACCACACCACCTTTTTCTGCATCCTTGAAATATTGGTTGGCAGTTCCGGCATCGAACATCACTTTATCTTTTTCCATAACAGGAGTAAAACTGCCACCACTTTCGCTGATGGCACCACGGAACAAGCCCTTGCACAGAGGTGAGGCACAAAGAATGCTTACCGAAATACCTCCTGCCGATTCGCCACAAATGGTAACCTTTTCTGGGTCGCCACCAAATGCTGCAATATTGTTGTGAATCCATTTCAGGGCACAAATCTGGTCGTAGATTCCATAGTTGCCCGAAATGCCATTCTCTGACTCTTTTTCAAGTTCGGGATGTGCCATAAAGCCAAGGGCTCCGAGGCGGTATTCAAGACTTACATACACAATTCCTTCTTTGCAGAAACTATCTAGGGTTCCGCTGTATGAACCCGTTGCAAAGCCTCCTCCATGAATATTTACAAACACAGGAAGCTTGTCGTTGATGGTTTTTGCTGGCGTTTCAACACAAAGATAAAGGCAATCCTCGCTCATGGGAATGTCGCCACCGTTCTGGTTTGGGTCAACAGTCTGGAAAGGACGGCCACCCCAGTTTTCAGCTTTATAAACACCTTGCCATGGTGCCTTTGGTACAGGTGCCTTCCAGCGCAAGTTTCCTACCGGTGCCTCGGCATAAGGAATGGCTTTGTAGAGTGCAAAACCATTGTGCAGTTCACCTTCAATTTCGCCTTGTGCAACAGTAGTGCGCAAAATCTGTGCATTGGCAGGCATGGCCATAACCAAACCTAAAAAAGCAATAGAAAGTAATTTTTTCATAATATTCATTATTTGTTTTTGCAAAGATAACTAAAAGTTTAAACTTATAAGAGTTTAACCCTTTAAACTTTTATACCCTTAAACTTTTAAACCTTTATTTCCCCTCTAAGTTATAAGTAGGGTATCTGTAACTCCAGAGTACCTTTTCCTAGTCTAAGTACAGTGTAAGTATAAGGTAAGATGAAGGTATGATATTTTTTAAAGACGCAGAGAGGAATATCGTGCATTATCGTGACATATCGCGACACCAAGTCAACGAGACGCAAAGAGACCCTCTAAATCCCCCTTAAAGGAGGACTTTGGATTTACCTTTTAACTCCTTTATCCCCTTAAACATTTTAAACGCCTTGAACTAGAGCCGAAGGCGACATTTAACTCTTTAAACTTTTAAACTTTTTTATTATCTTTGCACGCAAATCTAAAATCAAAGCAAATGAAAAACCTATTTCTTTTATTTTTCCTGTTATTGCCATTTTCAAACGTGATGGCAATCGACAACAAGGGAATTACAAACACTTCTTTGTCGGGTGACAGATTCACACTTATTGAAAAAGCGTCACCAACCCCAATCTTGATTGATGCAGCCGAGGACGAAGGCATTCAGATTGCCGTTCGTAACCTTTCAGAAGATTTCAAGAGAGTATGTAACACTTCTGCTAACATACAGAATCAGCCAAATCGCAAACAGCTGATTATCATTGGCAGCCTGAACAGCTCTTTTATTAAGCAACTGATTAAGAAGAAGCTAATAGATGAAAAGCAGCTGAAGGGAAAGCGCGAAAAGTACCTGATGCTTACCATTGCCAACCCTATGCCAGGGGTAGAGCAGGCATTGGTTATTGCTGGTAGCGACAAGCGAGGAACCATTTACGGAACCTATGAGCTGAGCGAGCAGATTGGCGTTTCTCCATGGTATGATTGGGCAGATGTTCCTGTTGTTCATCAAGAAAACCTTTCAATCGCTAAAGGCACCTATACTGCTGGCGAACCTGTTGTTGCATACCGAGGCCTGTTCCTGAACGATGAAGCACCTTGCCTTACTACGTGGGTAAAGAATACCTATGGAACCAATTATGGCGACCATCGTTTCTATGCACGCGTATTCGAGTTGCTGCTTCGCCTTCGTGCCAACTACCTATGGCCAGCCATGTGGAGCTGGTCGTTCTATGCCGATGATCCAGAGAACGGAAAAACAGCCAATACTATGGGTATCATGATGGGTACCAGTCATCACGAGCCAATGGCAAAGAACCACCAGGAGTGGGCACGCCATCGTAAAGAGTTTGGCGTATGGGATTATGCTACTAACCAGAAGGTTATCGACAAGTTCTTCCGTGATGGTATGGAGCGTGCCAAGGATACCGAGGATTTGATTACCATTGGTATGCGAGGTGATGGCGATACTGCTATGGGCGGTAAGGAAGGTCATGACGATGAATATGTTTCTGAGGATGAAAAGAACATGAATCTGTTGCGCAAGATTGTGAAGAATCAGCGTCAGATTATCAAGGAAGTAACAGGAAAACCTGCTGAAAAGCGCCCTCAGATGTGGGCTCTTTATAAAGAGGTGCAGCACTATTACGACCTTGGCTTGCGTGTGCCAGATGATGTTATCATGCTGTTGAGTGACGACAACTGGGGCGATGTCCGTCGTTTGCCAGATGCCGAAGAGCGCAAGCACCCAGGTGGATGGGGTATGTATTACCATGTGGATTATGTAGGTGCTCCTCGTAACTCAAAGTGGATGGATGTAACGCCTGTTCAGCATCTTTGGGAGCAGATGACATTGGCTCATCAGTATGGAGTAGATAAGCTTTGGGTACTGAATGTTGGCGACTTGAAGCCAATGGAGTATCCTATCACCCTGTTCCTGAATATGGCTTGGGATCCTGACAAGTTCAATGCACAGAACCTGAAACAGCACACTGTTCAGTTCTTTACTGAAGCATTGGGCGAGGGTCAGGCAAAAGAGGCTGCCCGCATCTTCAACCTCAGTCGTAAGTACAATGGCCGCATCACCTGCGAAATGCTCGATGCCACAACCTATAATCTGCAAAGTGGTGAGTGGAAGCAGGTTGTAAACGAGTTCAAGGCATTAGAGGCAGATGCAATGCGACAGTACATCACGCTGGATGAAAGTCAGAAGGATTTCTACCAGCAGTTGATTCTGTTCCCTGTTCAAGGTATGTGTAACATCTATGAAATGTATTATGCACAGGCCATGAATCATGCCCTCTACAAACAGAAAGATGCCGAAGCAAATCTTTGGGCAGACAAGGTAGAAGCTGCCTTCAAGCGTGATGCAATGCTTTGTGCTGGCTATAACAAGAACATTGCCAACGGAAAGTGGGATGGCATGATGATTCAGAAGCACATTGGCTACACCAACTGGAATGATGATTTTCCTGCAGACAAGTTGCCTAAAGTGTTCCGTATTGATGAAACTGCTACCTTGGGAGGCATAACTTATGCTGCCGACAAGGGTCAGGTAGTGATGGAGGCAGATCATTACTTTAGTCAGAAGCCAGTTGAAGGTACAACTTGGACAGTCATCGAAGACCTTGGCCGCACACGTGCAGGTGTTGCCCTCATGCCTTACAATGTAGAGCCAAAGGGTGCAGAACTTACCTATCGCATGCAGATTCCTTCAGATGTAAAGACAGTTAAGATACACATCATTACCAACTGTACCTTGGCATTCCGCAATGCCGAAGGTCATTGCTATGATGTTCAGCTGGATAATGCAGCAGCAAAGACAGTCAACTTCAATGCTAACCTGAACGAAGAACCTGAGAACATCTACAGCATCTATTACCCAACCGTTGCAAAGCGCATCATCGAGAAAACCATCGAGATGCCAGTATCTGCTACTTCCGATGGCTTGCACCTGCTCACGCTCAAGCCTCTCGATCCTGCTATCGTATTCGAGAAGATTGTAGTAGAGTGGGGTGGCTATGAAAATGCTTACTTGTTTGGCAATGAAAGCAAGTGGAATAGATAAGCAACTAAATATTGTTAATTAAACAGCCTAAATTTCTACTTACAAGCAGAAAAGCGTAATTTTGAAGTCGAAACATCATAGGGGTGCTACTCTTGCCCAAAAAGCTAGAGATGCTGAGATTTATACCCGTTGAACCTGATGCAGGTAATGCTGTCGCAGGGAATTGATCTAGATGGAGAAAGAGTATCCTCTTGATGTTCATTATAAACATTAGGAGGATATTTTTATGCCTATAAAGATTCAGATTAATAATGCAGATGCCCTAACAGAGGCAAGCAATGTGCAGCAGCTGGCACAAGAGCTGAACCTGCCCGAAAGAGGTGTGGCCATTGCCGTAAACAACCAGATTGCTCCACGTGCAAGCTGGAGTGATACTTCACTGAACGAAGGTGACAGGATAACTGTAATCAAGGCTGCTTTTGGAGGGTAATTATGACAAAGGATATTGCTGCATTTCAGTTCATTACCCATTATACCGACAAGATCGACTACCTTGAATCGGCACGCCTTGTGCTAGAAGGAGGATGCAAGTGGGTACAGTTACGCATGAAGAATGCCCCTACACAGGAAATCATCACTGTTGCAAGGCAGCTAAGGGAACTGTGCGACAAGCATAATGCCATCATGCTGCTGGATGATCATGTTGAACTGGTAAAGCTGGTAGATGCCGATGGCGTTCATCTGGGAAAGAATGACATGCCCATAAATCAGGCACGTGAAGTATTGGGTCCCAACTACATCATTGGTGGTACTGCCAATACCTTCGAGGATGTGGTTATGCACTGGAAGAATGGTGCAGACTACATTGGCTGTGGTCCTTTCCGGTTTACTACCACAAAGGAAAAGCTTTCACCCGTACTTGGACTGGAAGGTTATGCCAGCATCGTTTCGCAGATGAAACAGGCCGAAATTCACCTGCCTATTGTTGCCATTGGTGGCATTACAGCCGATGACATCCCCTCCATCATCGAAACAGGCGTTACCGGAATTGCTCTTTCTGGAACAGTTCTCAGGGCAGAGGATCCTATAGAAGAAACAAGAAAAATAATCAAGATATGGAAAAATTAATTATCGCCGGAAGAGAGTTCAACTCTCGCCTTTTCCTTGGTACCGGCAAGTTTAACAACAACGACTTGATGGCAAAGGCTATTGATGCCTCTGAAACCGAAATGGTAACTGTAGCCATGAAGCGCATCGAGTTGCAGGACAAGCAAGACGACTTGCTGCAGCACATTGTGCAGAACCCTCGCATTCAGCTGTTGCCTAATACCAGTGGCGTGCGTAATGCCGAAGAGGCGGTATTTGCTGCACAGATGGCACGTGAAGCATTTGGTACCAATTGGCTGAAACTCGAGATTCATCCCGATCCTCGCTACCTGCTGCCAGATTCTATCGAAACGCTGAAAGCTACCGAACAGCTGGTAAAGCTGGGATTTGTGGTGTTGCCTTATTGTCAGGCCGATCCTACACTTAGCAAGCATCTTGAAGAGGCAGGTGCTGCTTCCGTTATGCCACTGGGTGCCCCAATTGGCACAAACAAGGGATTGCAGACACGTGATTTTCTGCGCATTATCATCGAGCAGGCAACCGTTCCTGTAGTTGTTGATGCAGGCATTGGCGCTCCAAGTCATGCTGCCGAAGCCATGGAGATGGGTGCATCGGCATGTTTGGTAAATACTGCCATTGCAGTAGCAGGTAATCCTGTAGAAATGGGTATCGCCTTCAAGGAAGCAGTAATCAGTGGCCGTCGTGCCTACGAAGCAGGATTGGGTGCTGTTTCCGAATCTTTCGAAGCAGAGGCATCAAGTCCTCTTACCGCATTTCTTGGTTAATTAGTCACTAAAAAAAGTTTTAAGAAGATGCCAAACGATAATAAAGCATACGCCCAGAGAGAAAAGGCCTATATGATGGGAAAGATGTTCCCATTCGTAAAGGTGGGCATGCAGAAGGTGAATTTGACACCTACCGTAACTAAGGATGAGCATGGTGTTCCTCATACCGAACCAAATGCTCCTGTTTACATCTATGATACCAGTGGTCCTTTCAGTGATCCAAATATTAAGGTCGACTTGAAGAAGGGCCTTCCTCGCATGCGTGAGGAATGGATTACCAGTCGTGGAGATGTAGAGCAACTGCCAGAAATCACCAGTGAATATGGCAAGATGCGACTGGCCGACAAGAGTCTCGACTCACTTCGCTTTGAACACATTGCATTGCCTTATCGTGCAAAGAAGGGCAAGAGCATTACACAGATGGCATATGCCAAGGCAGGTATTGTAACACCAGAAATGGAGTATGTTGCCATTCGCGAAAACATGAACTGTGAGGAGTTGGGCATCAAGAGCCATATTACCCCCGAGTTTGTGCGCGATGAAATTGCCCGCGGACGTGCTGTTCTGCCTGCAAACATCAATCATCCAGAAAGCGAACCAATGATTATTGGCCGCAATTTCCTGGTAAAGATCAATACCAACATTGGCAACTCTGCAACAACCTCAAGCATTGAGGAAGAGGTAGATAAGGCCATGTGGAGCTGCAAGTGGGGTGGTGATACATTGATGGACCTTTCAACAGGTGCCAACATTCACGAAACACGCGAGTGGATTATCCGCAACTGTCCTGTTCCGGTAGGTACCGTACCTATTTATCAGGCATTGGAAAAGGTAAATGGTGTGGTAGAAAACCTGAATTGGGAAATCTTCAAGGATACCTTGATTGAACAGTGCGAGCAAGGTGTGGATTACTTCACCATTCATGCGGGTATCCGCCTTAAGAACGTGCATCTGGCAGACAAGCGCCTTTGCGGTATCGTGAGCCGTGGAGGAAGCATCATGTCTAAGTGGTGCCTTGTGCATAAGCAGGAATCATTCCTGTACGAGCATTTTGACGACATCTGCGATATCCTTGCACAGTATGATGTGGCCGTATCCCTTGGAGATGGCTTGCGTCCTGGATGTACTGCCGATGCCAACGATGAAGCTCAGTTTGCCGAACTGGATACCCTTGGCGAATTGGTATTGCGCGCATGGGACAAGAATGTACAGGCATTTATCGAAGGCCCTGGCCATGTGCCAATGCACAAGATTAAGGAGAACATGGAGCGTCAGATCGACAAGTGTCATGAAGCGCCATTCTACACCCTTGGTCCTTTGGTAACCGACATTGCCCCTGGATACGACCATATCACCAGCGCCATTGGTGCGGCCCAGATTGGCTGGTTTGGTACAGCTATGTTGTGCTATGTAACACCAAAGGAGCATCTGGCATTGCCTAACCGTGATGATGTGCGAACAGGTGTAATTACCTATAAGATAGCTGCTCATGCTGCCGATTTGGCAAAGGGTCATCCCGGAGCATGTATTCGCGACAATGCCCTTTCAAAGGCACGTTTCGATTTCCGCTGGCGCGACCAGTTCCACCTGTCGTTAGATCCAGAACTGGCATTGCAGTACTTTGAGGAGGCAGGACATACCGATGGTGAATACTGCACCATGTGTGGCCCTAATTTCTGTGCTGCAAAACTCACACACGACTTGAGAAAGCTGTAAGATGAGATACAGTCGCCACATATTGCTCGAAGGATTTGGCAAGGAAGGGCAGCAGAAGCTGCTGCAAAGCAAGGTACTGCTGATAGGAGCAGGTGGATTAGGTTCGCCAAACGCTCTCTATCTAGCAGCTGCTGGCGTTGGCACCATTGGCATTGCCGATGCCGATACAGTAAGCCTTAGCAACCTTCAGCGTCAGGTAATACATTTCACCCAGGATATTGGGAAGCCAAAGGTAGAATCTGCAGCCGAGAAAATCCGTCAGATTAATCCCGATGTAAAGGTCGTAACCTACGACCAGTTCATATCACAGGCTAACGCAAGCGAAATCATAAGTGATTACGATTTCATCATCGACTGTACCGACAGCTTTGCGTCAAAGTACCTTGTGAACGATGCCTGTGTTATGGCACATAAGCCATTTTGTGCAGGTGGGGTAGTAAAGTATGGAGCACAGGTAATGACTCATGTTCCTGGGTCGGCCTGCTATCGATGCATCTTCCCAGAACCTCCAGCCGAGAATGATGTAGAGACATGCGCTACCGTTGGCGTGCTAGGAAGTGTGGTGGGCATCATGGGTTCTATTCAGGCAACAGAGGCGATAAAGTATCTTACAGGAATTGGTGAACTATTAACCAATAAATTACTGATTGTAGATGCTTTAAGCATGAATTTTCAAAGCATTGCTTTCAATCAGAACAAGGAATGTTCTCTTTGTGGTGAGCATCCTACAATTACAGAACTGGAAGAGTATTCTTTTCAGCCTTGTAGAAAAATAAAGGTTTAATAGTTTAATGAATAATGATAGTGAATAATGAGTTGTAAGTTATACGAAAACGATACGCTTCGCTACGATAACGAAAACTATTCATTATTAATTATTAATTATTAATTGAATTTGTTGTCAAATAAATAAGACCTCAGAAATAGTCTGTTGACTGTTGTCTGTTGTCCGTTGTCAAATAAATAAAATGTTTAGCGAAGAATTACAAAAGATAAGTTGGGAAGAGACGACCCAGAAGATTGCCTCAAAGACCGACAATGATGTTCGTAGGGCATTGGCCAAGGAACATTGCGATGTAGAGGACTTTATGGCCCTTCTTTCTCCTGCTGCAGAACCATATCTGGAGCAGATGGCACGTTTGTCTCGTAAATATACCGAGGAACGATTTGGCAAGACCATGTCTATGTTCATTCCTTTGTATATTACCAATTCTTGCTCAAACTCGTGTGTGTATTGTGGATTCCATGTTCAGAATCCTATGGCACGCACCATCCTTACCCCCGAGCAGATTGAGGATGAATACAAGGCCATCAAGAAGCTGGCTCCTTTCGAGAACATCCTATTGGTAACGGGCGAGAATCCTGCAAAGGCCGGTGTTCCTTATCTGGCAAAGGCCATTGATATTGCCAAGAAATATTTCTCTAATATCAAGATTGAGGTAATGCCGCTCGATACCGATGAATACAAGGAACTGTGCAACCATGGCCTGAATGGCGTAATCTGTTTCCAGGAAACCTATCATCGCGAAAACTACAAACTTTATCACCCAAGGGGCATGAAGTCGAAGTTTGAATGGCGTTGCGATGGTTTCGACCGTATGGGAAAGGCAGGCGTTCACTCCATTGGCATGGGCGTGCTCATTGGCCTAGAGAAAGAATGGCGTACCGATGTAACGATGATGGCATACCATTTGCGCTATCTGCAAAAACACTATTGGCGCACCAAATATAGCGTGAATTTCCCACGAATGCGTCCTGCACAGAATGAGGATTTTCATCCTAACTGCTACATGACAGACAAGGAACTGGCACAGGCCACCTTTGCAATGCGAATCTTCGATCATGATGTAGATATCAGCTATTCTACTCGCGAACCAGCTTTCATTCGCGACAACATGTGTACGCTTGGTGTTACCACAATGTCGGCCGAGAGCAAGGTAAATCCAGGAGGATATCATACCTATCCACAGGCATTGGAGCAGTTTACCGTAAGCGATGAACGTACTGCAGCTGTCATTACCCAACGTCTTAAGGAACTTGGTCGTGAACCAGTTTTTAAGGATTGGGACGCTTCCTTTGATTTATTTTCCTTATAAATCAAGGGAATGAATAATTACCAACAACTCATAACTCATAACTCACAACCCATTATTCATGATTGTTTTTTCTCTTCCTGATTTTTTCGAAACCGAGGCCGAAACCATCACAATGATGTTTCAGAGCGGATTGAAGCGCTTTCATTTGCGAAAGCCAGCATCCACCATTGAGCAGGTAAGAGGATTGCTCGATGCCATTCCTCGGGCATATCATGAAAGAATTGTGATTCATGACCACTTCGAACTACTAAACGAGTACCAACTATGCGGTATTCATCTTAACAGGCGCAATCCGGAAATTCCAGAAGGATGGGAGGGTCATGTATCTATTTCATGCCATAGTCTGGAAGAATTGCAGGAAAAGAAAAAATTATATCCCTATCAATATCTTAGCCTGAGTCCTATTTTCAACTCAATCTCAAAGAAAGGATACAATAGCGCCTTTACCCACAGCCAACTACTGCAGGCAAAGCAGCAAGACATTATAGATGAACGAGTTGTAGCCCTAGGAGGCATCAGCTGGGAAAATGCAGAGAAAGCCTTAGAATATGGCTTTGGCGATGTGATGATTCTGGGTGATGCATGGAAAAACCTACAGGAACCATTGCCAGTTGTATTGAGCATTGCCGGAAGCGACCCATCGGCAGGTGCTGGCATTCAGCAAGACCTAAAGACCATTACAAACCTTGGGTGCTATGCTGCCACCGTTATTACTGCAGTAACTGCCCAGAATACCATTGGCGTTCAGAAGGTAACTCCGGTTGAT
>JAGHTY010000149.1 GCA_018065125.1 Candidatus Minthousia equi | reverse complement strand
ATATATATATAGGTCGGGCAGTACTAATAGCAGAATGAATGGTAAAAGCATTCTCAGTATCATTTTATTCTATTTTTATAAGTTCGACAAAAGGAAGGGTTTCATTTCTTCCATGGTCATATCTCGTCTTTTTGCGTAATCTTCAAATTGGTCTTTTCCTATTTTCCCTACTAGGAAATATTTGCTCTCTGGGTGTGAAAGCATCAATCCGCTTACCGAAGCATGAGGTTGCATCATAGCATTCTCCGTTAGGTGAATACCCATGTTTTCCATGTCGATGAGCTCGTTCAGCAACCGGTTGATGCTGATGTCTGGCAGGGACGGATACCCCACGGCAGGCCTTATGCCTTGAAATTCCTCATTGCATAGTTGTTCGTGAGTGAGGTCTTCATTTGGGGCATATCCCCAAAGATACTTGCGCACTTCCTGATGCAGTATTTCGGCTGTGGCTTCTGCCAGGCGGTCGGCTAAAGTCTGTGTGAGCAGGCGCTTGTATTCATCTGCATCGTTGCAATGCTCCATTTCTTCTGATACCGTTGTGGCAAAAACACCAATGATATCATCTCCCTTATCCATAGGGCGAACGAAATCGCTCAGGCAAAGAAAAGGTGGCGTTCCGGATTGCTGTCGAAGCAAGGGAAGTCTGAAATCCCTGTCTTCAAGATGCAGCAAGAGGTCGTTGCCATCACTGTTACAATGGGTTAGCAGTACCACTGCATGTGTCTTGTAATCAGCATCCAGCGCATTTAGCATTCTTTGTGCCTCTTTCCATAGTTGCATGGCTTCGGCAGCCTTTGCGCGTTCTTCTTCCTTGAAAGATGCCAGCCATTGTGCCCTGCAGGCGTCGCATCCGTGAATATTGGCAATTGTGGCATACTTTGGCGCAAATCCCCATGCATGGAAAAAGTAGAGCCAGTTGATGTATGGCGCTACCTCGTGCAAGGTGTAGTGTCGTCGGTGTATTCCCAATTGTGGCGTATTCATACGTTGCAATTATCTAAATGAAAGTGGTTTTCCTCTATATGAATCATCTACAATGCCATCCTTGTAAACCAGATGTCCGTTGCAGAAGGTATATTGAACCTTGTGGTGGAAAGTGTGTCCCTCCAGCGGACTCCATTTGCATTTGCTTAGAATGTCATCTGCTCGCAAGGTCCATTCGGTGGCGGGATTTACCAGTACTAGGTCGGCATAATTTCCTTCCTTTATGTATCCTCTGTTGTTGATGCCAAACAATGTGGCTGGCATCTGGCACATACGTTTCACCACGTCGGCATAGGTAATTTTACCCTCTTTTGCCAAATCCAGCATGGTAACCAATGAGAACTGCACCATTGGCATGCCAGACACAGCCTTCAGGCATCCACCTTGCTTTTCTGATAATAGGTGAGGAGCATGGTCTGTTCCTACAACATCGAGTTTGTCGGTATTCTTCAGTGCTGCAAGCAATGCCTCCTGGTCGGACGCAGTTTTCACGGCAGGGTTACACTTGATTCTGGCTCCCAGTGTGTTGTAGTCGCTGTCATTGAAAATCAGATGAGGAATACACACTTCTCCGGTTATTTTCTTGTCGGCAGAAAGAGGCTTGTCCTCCAGCAAGTCCAGCTCCATGGCAGTAGTGATGTGGGCAATGTGCAAGCGTGCATCAGCCTTCTTTGCCATTTCTACAGCCAGTTTACTTGATTCATAACATGCCTGTGCATTACGGATTACAGGATGATAGCTCACATCTGGGTCATCACCATGTGCCGCTTTTATGGCAGTTGTGTTCTCGTTAATGATGCTCATTTCCTCGCAATGTGCCATTACAGGCATGCACGAAGGGGTGTTTCCGAATACTTTCAGCAGTGCTTCGCGCTTGTCAACCAGCATGTTTCCGGTAGAAGAACCCATGAATAGCTTTACACCGGGGATATGGCGCACGTCAAGCGTGGGTAGAACATCTGCATTATCATTAGTAGCACCAAAGAAGAACGAGTAGTTTACTACACTCTTTCTTGCTGCATCTTCAAATTTGTCGTTAAGGGCCTCAATAGTGGTTGTTTGAGGGGTGGTGTTGGGCATCTCCAGGTAACTGGTAACACCACCTGCGGCAGCAGCGCAGCTTTCGGTGTGCATGTCTGCCTTGTGAGTGAGTCCGGGATCACGGAAATGAACATGGTCATCTATCACGCCAGGAAGTAGAAGTAATCCAGTGGCATCAATCACTTCAGCATCTGTAGCAGAAACCTTGCCAATGGTTACGATTCTTTCATCTGCTATCTCAACATCTACTACCTGTCCGTTTTCTGCAAGGGTAGCATTCTTGATAATATAGTGCATGCCCATAACTATTGTGCCTTAGGATATTTTCTAAACCATCCGTCCCATCTCAGTCGCATCACACCAAAGACAGCCTCGCCAAAGATACTGCTGTTCATTTTTGATGTTCCCAGTTCGCGGTTCACAAAGATAACAGGTACTTCCTTGATTTTGAATCCGCATTTGTGTGCGGTGAACTTCATCTCAATCTGGAAGGCATAACCCTTGAAACGAATCTTGTCTAACTCGATGGTTTCCAGAACCTTTCTTTTGTAACACTTGAACCCAGCGGTGGTATCGTGAATCTTCAGACGTGTAATCAGACGCACATATTTTGATGCATAGTACGACATTAGCACTCGTCCCATAGGCCAGTTCACTACATTTACGCCACTCACATAGCGCGAACCAATTGCAACATCGAAACCTTCATTTGCACAGGCATTGTAAAGACGTGGCAAGTCGTTTGGATTATGTGAGAAATCTGCGTCCATCTCAAAGACATAATCATATTTGTGCTCTATCGCCCACTTGAAGCCAGTGATATAGGCTGTTCCCAGTCCCAATTTGCCGGTTCTTTCTATGATGAACAGGCGGGTAGGGAACTCTTCCATCAATCTTTTTACGATGTTGGCAGTTCCATCGGGTGAACCATCCTCAATCACCAGGATATGAAACTCCTTTTCAAGAGAAAACACTGCACGGATGATGTTTTCAATGTTTTCCTTTTCGTTATAGGTGGGTATGATAACTATGCTGTCTGATGCATTCATATTCATTCTTGTTTTAGGTAGCAAAAATACTAAATAATTTGCATACAATATGCCAATTTCAGCAAAAAAATCCGTAAGTTTGCATTCGATAAATGAAAATAGCAATATGGGATTAGGAAAATGGATAGGTGGCATTCTAGGATGGGCGGCTTTTGGCCCTCTAGGTGCCTTTGCTGGATATGCTTTGGGCTCATTGTTTGAGGATTCTGTAAGCACTGACACTAATGGCACTACAAATGCTGCTACCAACATGGGAGAACGTAATAGTTTCTTGTTCTCAATGATGGTGATGGCATCGTATATCATTCAGGCAGATGGCAAGATTATGCACAGTGAAATGGAGTGCGTGCGCCAAACACTGCGCCTGAGTTTTGGCGATGCTGCAAGCCGCGAAGGTGATGCCATCCTGAAGCGAATCTTCGAGCGCAGAAAACAGATGACACCGCAGGCGTTCAGTAACACCATTCGTGAGTGTGGTGCACAGATTGCTGCACATATGACTTATGAACAGCGTTTGCAATTGCTTAATTTCCTGGTAAATATTGCCAAGGCAGATGGACATGTAGATCCTACCGAGATACAAGCACTGAAAGAAGTGGCAACTGCCATGCAGATGACTGTTCAGGAGGTAGATTCAATGCTGAACATGGGTGGAAAGAGTATTGAAGAAGCATATAAGGTACTAGAAATTGAACCTACTGCTACCGATGATGAGGTAAAGAAGGCATATAAGAAACTGGCATTGAAACATCATCCTGATAGGGTAGCAACCCTGGGTGATGACGTGAAGAAAGCTGCCGAGGAAAAGTTCAAGTTGATAACCGAAGCCTATGAACAAATCCGCAAATCACGTGGTATGAAATAAGGACATAAAAAAAAGGGCTCCGCCGAGCCCAACCTTTATTAACCTTAAATCTAATACTATGAAAAACACAATGCAAAGGTAGTGGTTTTCTATAGAAAAACAAGCATTGTGTGCGCAAACAACGTAAATTATAACATTATTTAACAATTAATCCCATATTTTTGTGCACGTTCACAATTCTATGGGTTTAATTTTGTCTGTGCGAAAAGATTCAGTTCTTTTTTTAGTTTTGGCCACTCGGGTAGCGCTTGTGTCATCAGGTTCTTGAATCGTGCATTGTGCGACGCCTCTTTTAGGTGTGTCAGTTCATGCACCACCACATATTCAATATATGCCAATGGCATTCTGCATAGATCTAGATTAAACAGCATGCTTCTTTTGGCAGGGCAGCAGCTTCCCCAGCGTGCTTTCATCTGCCGGATGCTCCAGGTAAAGTTCTCCTCTTTCATCTGAACGCCCCATACATTGATGAGCGATGCAATGCACGTTTCCAGACGCTTTCTATACCACTGTTTCATGATTCCTTCCCGTGCCTCTGGGTGTGCTCCGGGCTTTTCAAATAGCAGGATTTCTCCGTTCTTCAGGGTGATGGCAGGGCCAAGTTTGCTTTCTATTATGCGTAGGGGGTAGGCGTCTCCTAGCAACCAGTGCATCTCTCCGTCTTCATATTTGCGTGGCTGCGGTCTTTCTCGCTGTAGCATTTTCTCTCGGGTGGCAATCAACCACTCCTGACGTGAAAGCAGAAAGGATTCTATTTCATGATTCGATGCGAATAAGGGAACCGACAGCCATGCACTGCCATCCATCTTCACGGTGAGTCTTAGGCTGCGCATGCGCTTGCGGGTAACATTGATGTCAACGCCGTTCAGTTTAATCAAGCTCATGTTGCAGCAGGTTTAGACATTCGTCCTTTGTGATGAAGGGATTTTCAAAATATAGTCCTTGTGCTTTCTCCAGAAGCATTTTGA
>JAGHTY010000056.1 GCA_018065125.1 Candidatus Minthousia equi | reverse complement strand
TATTTATGCAAATTGAGCCTCTTATGCCATGTGAAGATACTATGAAACCTTATGGTCAAAAAATCGAATCACGTCAATTCTTTCTTTATTCTTTAAAAAATATACTATCTTTGCCACATTGATGCATATCTTGCAAGTTACAGGAAAGAATAAGGCTTTACTGTTTAACAATATCCACAGCGATGGTGATTTAAGTTCAAGTTTGAATTCCTTAGCAAATCACTCCCCTCCCTGAAGGCGCAATGTACATAGAGAATTAACAACCGCATAGATTCAATGTGGTTAGGAAAACTACATGCAGACAGAGAACAAAATCATAACATAATTACAAATTCTGCAATAATATTTTGAAATTCGGAATAAACTCATTATTTTTGCAGACAGAAATATTACTCATATGAGAATATTCACAGAACAAGCGCTAAAAGAATACATAGAAAAGTGCCCCGACTCACGTGTTGCACTACAGGAATGGACCACCATCGTAAAGAAAAGCGAGTGGAAATGCTTTGCTGATGTAAAAGCCACATTCAATAGTGTGGACAATGTAGGAAACCAGCACTACGTGTTCAATATCAAGGGGAATAAATACCGACTGGTAGTAGTTATAAAGTTTACCATCCAGTTTGTATACATTCGTTTTATAGGAACACACAGCGAGTATGAAAAAATAAATTGTAGTACCATATAAATAAGGTAGGCTATGACAAAGATTGAAACCAAAGAACAATACGACTGGGCAGTGACCAGAGTTGAAGAACTGTTGCCATTGGTTACAGACGAAACACCTAGCAACGATCCACGCAGCATAGAGCTGGAGTTGCTATCAAACCTTGTGGCAGATTATTCGGAAGAGCATTTTGCCATTGGTTCGCCTACATTGGTTGAAGTGATGAAACTACGCATGTTTGAAATGGGATTAACGCAGAAATCACTATCGAAGCTACTGGGTGTTAGTCCATCACGCATCAGCGAGTATTTCTCTGGCAAAAGCGAGCCCACACTAAAAGTTGCCCGCCTTATTAGCAAGAACCTAAATGTAGATGCCCGAGTAGTTTTAGGCGTATAACCCCACATCACCATAACCAACAAAAAGCGTAGCCGGCACAGCTACGCTTTTTGTATGCGCATAGAAAACCAAACATCGCCACAGGCCTTCCCGCTGGAAGCTGTGGCGATGCTATTTAAATCAACAAATTATTATAGGGAAAATGTTATTTGCTTACTCAACTGTAATTTTGCTGATGGTTCCGCTACCTGCAACATAGAATGTCTTAGAAAGTATTGTTTTCAAATCATCAGTCAAATCTACAGTAATCTTTCCATTGTTAAACCTGTTAGTAGTCCAATTAACCGAATTATCTCCAGGGGCAAAAATAGGGCAATAATACAAATGGTATAGTAATTTGATACAAATGGAAAGTTCTGCGCGTGTTTTTTACCCTAAAAAATAGGGATACTGTTGTATATCTTGCAAGATAAAGCACTTAGGGGCATTTGTACAGAAAGGTACCGAAACGCCACCGATACATTTGGGAACAAAAAAATCCCCACTTGACAGGGGATTTTTCATTGTTATTTTTTTTGGGGGGGCACAGAAGCAGGCCACCATGACCTTGTCCAGCAACTCTACGACAGCGCCAAAAGTGTTAAGCCCGACTCTATAGATTACTAAGGTCAAGTTTATATACCTGCTTCTCTACTGTTGGATGTTTATGAATGAACATAAGCATATAAATCGGCAGATAAGCCTTTCTGCCTTTTATTTCAAGATTACCATTACAAAGGACGTATGACTTCTGGATGCTATAGAGCTCATTGTCCAGTACGTTGCTCAGGGCACTATGTCTTTCATAATCCTTACCCGATTTAACCTCTATGGGAACAACCAAGCCTTCCTGCTCGACGACAAAATCAAGTTCACCCTGCTTCTTGTTGTTGAAATAGTATAGGCTGTGGTCATCACCAGCAAAACCGTGGCATGAAAGTTCCTGTGCCACGAAGTTCTCATATATGGCTCCATAGTTGATGTTTATCTCATTCCGCAGCAGTTTCAACTGTATGCCAGAAGCATACTGACAGGCAAGTAATCCTACATCGTTCTGGAACAGTTTGAATAGGTTGCGCTGTTCGTTCAGTTTCAGAGGTATACGAGGCTCCGTTATATTATAGGTTGGAATTGCCACACCAGCATCCTTCAGCCATAGGAAACTGCCCTCATATCTGGAGAAGCGAGCATGTTCGTTGAGGTTCTTTAAGATAAAACGCTTGTTCTTTGCATCCAGTTCAGAAGGTACCAACTCGAAGATCTCGTTAATTTCCAACTTCTTGTCTGGATCATACTGGCTGATGTCCAACTTGTACATAGAGAGTATTTCCTTCTGCTTCTCCTCTACTACATTCAGGTCATTAGTGTCGAGGTAGGACTGTATGACAGCTGGCATACCACCTACGATGAGGTACAACTGCACCACCTTCATCAACGACTCATGAACCTTTGGGTCAACAGGCAGCAGTTTCTCCCACGAAAGTCGCAAGGCATCAAACACCTCATCGGAAAGTCCAAGGGTACGTGCAAACTCTTCAAGGTCCAGCGGATAGACATCCTTGACCGCCATATATCCAACAGGCACACTTTCAATGTTCTTCATTTCAACACCGAGAAGACTTCCACTGAGCGCATACTTGCAACTACCTTCATCCACAAGGAACTTAATCCAGGTAATGGCTGCAGGGCACTTCTGCACCTCATCAAAGAATATGAGGGTTTGGGGAAGCGATGTTTTCTTGTGTGTATGGGCAGAGATACGCAGAAGCACCTCCTTGGCATTGTTTGCCCCATCAAAAAGTGTACGCGCGTCCTTATCTTCATAGAAATTGATTTCGATGAGGTTCATCCTGTGCTCTTTGGCATATTTGCGTACGGCATAGGTCTTACCTGTCTGTCTTGCACCTTTCAGAAGCAACGACGAACTGCTTGAGGCGTAGTGCTGTTCGATGTATTTGTCAAGCTTGCGATTGATCATTTCTACACTTTTCTAATATTCTTTTTTAATCGTTGCGACATTTATGCAAGGGTAAAACATACACATTTTTACACTTTTCCAATGCAATTTAGCCACATTTTCGACATTTTTCCAAGATTTTTGCAAAATTACAATATTTTACGTTATTAAAAAGAATATTGGATAGTCTTTTTTATATATTGGTTCACTAGTGGGGTCCAATATACGCCACAATCCATTGCCAGAAAACTACAACGCTACCGAAGCTGCTATTTTCTGCACAGATTTTAGGTGAGAAAGAAAAGCATTGTCGCGAAGTGCACGCTCACGATTGTAACGCATCTGCATACGAACCAATGTCTCGGCATCTATATCCAGCGCTGCTTCAAACAGCAAAGCATACTCCATAGAAACCTGTCGCTTTCCATTCAGAACTTCATTAATTACAGAATACGAAATACCAGTACCCTCGGCCAGTTGCTTCTGGGTTATACCAAGGTATTCTATTTCATCCTTTATCACTTCACCAGGATGTGTGGGCTCTGCAGGATGCAGATTGTTTGCAATCATATTTGCATCTACGTTATTCAATGTAATCATACGTTTCTGCTTTTATTGATAGTGGTTCGACAAGTTTACGATGTTACAAACGGTAATAACAGGCTCCGATTCTATTTGAGTTACAGTAAACTCTATTCTATACTTTAGATTCACCCTAATCGAAGATATCCCTTTATGATCACCTTGTAATTCCTCATAATTTAAAGACTTAAAACGTGCCAAATCTTCAACACACGAAGAATCAATCATACGATCTACACATTTCTGAAAACCTCTTACGACCTCTGGTTGAAACCTATGCTTTTTATCGGTTTTACCAGTGGTGTACAGATTGCGAAGGTACTCTTCCTCGAATGTTACAACCATATTATTTATAATAAACTGCTACAAAGGTAAACTGAATTTCTTGAATTCGCAAATTTGCGAAGACGTTTTTATCTATTGCAATTCTTCTCACCATAGTAGCACAGGTAAATCCTTATTTTAGCCTTAATAAATGATAAGCCCCGAAGATAATAGATGTTAAGCCTCGGTCATAATAAATGATGAACTACAGCCATAATAAGGGCATAATTCCACAGTAGGATATAAGTAGCGTCTCTGTACCTCTTTTGTTCCTCCGATGTTGCTCCGTTGTAGAACCGTGCCTAGTCTTAGCTATTGAAAAGGATTTAAAGGTCTTTCATGACATTTACGTACATTTGCGAACGTTTGCGTACATTAGCGTACATGATGCAAAAAAACATCGCCACATGTTAGAATATCGTTTGGATAATCTTTTCTACAACGGCATCAAAATAGGGTTGCTTTAGTCTGCTAATCTTTCTAATCACATCGCGCTCAATATTTCCTACCAGTAATTGGCATTTCACAAAACTTTGTTTTGCCATAGGTGTCACAAGCATTTCATCTGTAAGCTCGTAATTATATTGGGGATTGTATGCTTTAGAAGATATCATACACAAATAGATAAACCCTTCGTCAATCTGTAAGTCGTTATTACTGACAATCAAGGCAGGATGGGGCTTAAAAGAGCCATCGGGAAACATAAAATTCACTTCCACAATGTCTCGCTGTTCATATTTCATAGCGGTAATTATAGATATTTAGCGTATATTTCGGCAGCATTCTTTCGCGAGGTATGCAAGAAAGCCTCGCGTTCTTCTTCCTCGGTCCATTCTTCATCTTCCAAGGAAATTTCACCTTTAGGATCTTCTTTCTTTAAAGTCCACCCCATGGCTTCGGCTATTCCCTTCAGTTTGTTCAAATCTACCTTAGGAACGCTGATGGTAAAGTCTTCCATCTGTTGCTGAATGGTTTCTGCTGCCATAATACTACTAATAATTACACAACTACTACAGTCTGCTGTTTGTCGACTAGAACTTGTTTTTGCAAAAGTACTCATTTTTCCTTCATTTCCAAATTTTTAAAACAATAAAGTAACAATCACTCATGCCTGTACTTGTCGGGATGCAGGCCACCCTGTAAATGTGGATTGATTCTTTATGGCACAGAACGTGCCTGTGGAATGAAGGACTGAGCCTTCTTGATATTATCATGTGGAAACTCCAAAAGGATGCTGCTTCTTCGTCATCACAACCTATTTGAGATGCAGCAAAGGTACTACATAATTATATATTAACAAACAAAAAAGAATAAAATAAAAGGTATCATAAGCAAAAAACATCGCCACAATCATCCCGAAGGATGTTGTGACGATGCTGAGTCAAATTGTTATTTTGGGAATTTAGGTTTTTATTTTTCTATAATGCTGTTTTATGCCTATCGTTATTTCATGAAACTTGAAACTATTTCTTATCTATTGTAATTTTTAATCCATTAAAGTTGAATCCTGATGGATCCTGATAAATCTGAAGGAATAAATCACCACCTGCATTTATCTGCTCTAGAATTTCACTCGACAAAGTGATTTCCTTTGTTTCGCCTGCATCAACAGTAACTGCTGTTTCTTTCCATTCATTGTAAGAGCAACCAAATGCGCCATTGATGGCTGTAGCCGACTGAATTTCAACTTTTGTGACATCTTTATTCTGCAATGCAGTACCCAAGTTAATCTTCACAAAGTTACCACTTTCATTTTCATAGGTTGCTGTGTAATCAGAAGGATATCCGCTATAGGTAAAGATTGATGTGCCACCACCTTGCTGAGGAGTATCCTGACTATGGTTTGGCCAATTGTCATAGTTAGCAGGCCATGTATTAAACCAACTGCGTGGTACCGACACTTGCTCTGCCATCCAGTTCACAGTTTGATCACACGCAATGATGTATGGGAATTCGCCATTCTCTGGGAAACTGAATGTATGAGAGTCCTTTTCACCAAGGAAATTGGATCCATCCTTGTCATCCCATTCTGTGCCGGCAGCTTTTGGCCAAGTGGTTACGATAATGTTATTTGTGGCAGGGTTCCAGCCAGTAATCGTCTTTTTATACTGTTCCACAGGATAAACAGTTGATGGATATGTGCTAACATGTCCTTCCAATTTATCAAATGTTGTATCACCAATCTTCAACTGGAATGGAATAGTACCGCAAAGCCATTTAATTTCAGCAGTTTGAACCTTACTATACTCTGTTCCATCATAATTCTTCTCAGTGGTTTGGGTAACATCCACCACAATGTCGTTAAAGTCGAAGTCATAGGTAGAACCAAGGTCCTCAATCATATAGCGCTTAGCGACTACCTCCTTAACCTTAGGCAAAGTGCCCTGACCAACAATCAAGAAACAGATATCGTTCACATCCCAGTCGGAGATTTCTGTGTTTGAATCTTCACAACCAATAATCATGTATTCTTTATCACTCGCAATGTTTTCTGGGCGAGTAAGAGGCAGTGCCACCATCATACCCTCGTCTGAGCGCTGACAAGCACCTTCTGCAGCATAGGCAGGATTATCTGGATCTTGCTGAGTTATCTTCAAGTACAAGAAGAAGTCGCCACTTATCTTGGAGTGATCGATAAGGATTGGCTTTGCCTGAACATTTTGACGATTCACAGTATGTGCAATTTCATTAGAATACATTCCATCCAAATACAGCCATCCTGTATGATTTCCTGAAGACTTGTTCGCAGTAGTGATCTTAAATTCTGTTCTGTACTGATCACTCTGCAATGAACCAAAATAGCAAGAAGTACCTCCATTCCATCCATCATTCCACCATATCTCGAAATAAAGATTATCGGCATTTTCCTTCATTTTTTTTGCTGTAGCTGCAGGAATTGTGTAGGTTTGTGTTCCCGAGAACACCAAAGCATCATCACCATTTTTGAAATTAATATCACCAAATGTTTCCGTTCCACCAGGATAAGAAACATCCATGATACGGCCATTTATATTCGCGCCAGAAGGCAAGGAACACGAAAGTACTAAATCACCAAAGGATTCATCATAGCCCTTAAAAATGTATCCTATTGGAATTCTTTTTTGCTGACGGCCATAATTTGTCGATTCAACCCATACTTCATCCCAATATTGTATTTCATGACCTGCAACACCTATAACATTCTCGCCATCATAGTCAATCTTATAACGAATTCCATCCGATTTACTCCAGATGGTGTAATCTTTATTAGTGGTTTTATCTACCAAGTGCAAATCCCAGCACATGCCGGCATGACCCTGATAGATAGGGATAATGGCAAAATCATTGGTAGGAGTTCCCAAAACAAACGGACTACCCTTTGTAACGTTCAAAGGTTCTTGTACACCCTCAGGAAGGTGTGTGTTCAACCACTCAAGGGTACCCTGCTCCACAGCATAGTAATCACCATAGTTACTAATACTAATACCTTCAGTTTTCGTTTCCTTGATGATTGGTTCTGTTGCAGGAGTGGCATTTACACTACCTGTATATGCAGCACGAGTGGCAGCTGTAGATGAACTAGGACCACCATACAATCCAAGGTTGCGAAGGTTAATGGTTGAAAAGTCCCAAGTTTGATCGGGAGCAATCTTTCCATAAGCGTTTTCGAAGTTTTCAGAATATTCCTCGCCAAACAAACCCATACGAATGGCTTCGTCATCCATCAACGAGTATTCGCTACACGAAGAAAAAGAGAGTGCGGTCAAGACTAATCCGCAAATAACGATTTTTTTGTGCATCATTTTCTTTACTATATTTATATGATTTGTTTCAAGCTTTAATTAAACCACCCTAAGTTAGTTCTTTCACAAAAACGGCATTGCCTAACGATTCATTTTTTACAATTACATTTTCCCTACTTTATCGCATTGGGGCAATTGCTGTTCTACAAAAAGAGTTTACCTTTAGGCTGGGATTCTTGTGGTTCTGCATCAATTCTTGGTACACTGGTTTTCGCTACACGAAAGGGACCAAAAATAATGTTTCACTAAAAAACATTTGCCATTTACAATATAATTCGCTGAGAATTACTTATCTTTGCAAATAGTAAGATTAAGGAACAAGTAAAAATCCGGTCGCAAAATTACCTATTTTACATCATACAGAAAAGATTATTACAAAGATGTAACTAGGTTACAAGATTGTAGGTTTTATTGTTTTTCACCAATTTACGACACGGTTAAAAAATCTTAAAAAGAAATGAGCAGTATAGAGAAAATACAACAAGATGAGCAGTTATCGAACACAAGAAATAACGAACAAGCAGTAGCCTGTCCGTTCAGATTATTCATTTCGCATCTGGGAAACAGGTGGACACTAAGAATTCTGTACACGCTGTATCTTCACAAAACTGCCATGCGCTACACCGATTTGCAACACCAAATTCCCGAGGCATCGTCGCGCATGCTGTCATTGGCACTTCACCAAATGGAGCAGAACCGTTTGATTGTGCGCACATCGTTTCCCTCTACCCCACCGCATGTAGAGTATTCGCTGAGCGAGGCTGGTGCCGACCTTATGCCTCACCTCATTGCCCTTTCTGAGTGGGAAAAGAAATATATTCAATGTCCCAATCTCAGCACCTGCAAGATGTTTCGGGATTAAAATCTATAGTACAGGCATCTCTAGGATATAAGTAGGCCGTTTTGTGCCGTTTCGTGCCATATCCCGACAGTATCTGAATAATAACAAAAAACATCGCCACAATCATCCCGAAGGATGCTGTGACGATGCCGAGCTCAATAGTATTTGGAAAATGTATTTATCTGTATGTTATGGTTTCTTAGTAAGGAATGCACTGCGAAGTGTTATACTTCCGTTGGTATCGGAATGCAAGTAAAGGTTTTGTAACCCGCCTGTAGTATTAATATCTACACTTTGCTGATGATATGTATCTGGAACGGCATCTACATAACTGTTTGAATCACTAGAACCCAGTCCGTTTACCACACACAGTCTAACTTTCATGTCTTCAGAGGCATTATTATACTCTACTGTGAACTTTGAATACTTACTACCTGCGATTTCTGGGTCAAACCACCAACCACGCATAGACCAAACTGCCGCAATGCCTTCTTCCTCATTCTTTGCTACATTTTGGAATGTAAGCACATGGTCTGTGTAATCTGATGTAGCAGCACCGCTATATAGAGCATCTAGAGTTACATATTTTCTAATCTCCATTCTGTTAAGCGTGTAGTTTTGACCCATGATAGCCATACCATAGTTCTGTAAATCTGACTTAATGCTTTCTGTTATCTTCAAAGAGAAGTTTGCAGAAGATCCCTCACTCAGATTATTTGTATTGCCATTAATAGGCTTCCATGCATTAGCGCCACCCATTATCTGTAGTTGAGCGCTGGCAGAACTTCCAACAGAAGTTGCTCTGAAGAAAATTTCATCGTCTACCTCGATGTTTGCAAATTTAGCTGCACTCATTGTACAATAGCTGTTATAGCTATTGTTCATAACAAAGTTGTTTTCGCCAAAAGCAACCTCCCGGGTTAGCTTAACATTCTTAATGGTAAAGCCCATACCCATGATTGCCAAACCATATTCTTTCAGATTAGCAGCATCATCGGCAGTAAGTGTAACAGATATGGTTTTGTTGGTTCTGTTAATATCAACATTTTCAATTGCCTGCCATTTGCCACCTTCCAGTTTCATGTATTGCAATGAAGGAACTGCAAGCGACTGAAGATTATCAATGTCAATTATAAGTTTATCACCACCTGCAATACTTGAGAATTCGGCCTTTGGCATAGTGTAATAGTTATACCAGGCATTTGTTGTCATTGGGTAGTTACCTGCACCCCAGCTAATTTGCTTCTGACGAACATAGCGAACTCTGTCAAGGGTAAAGTTATTACCTGTAACAGCAATACCTGTCTTTATCTGGCCAATATTATCTGCAGTTACATCAATTGATACACTGCCTGAAGCATCGCTCAGTGCTTTATCACCCGAGTCGTATCCATTACCAGAAATAACCTTCAGCGTTCCGCTATTGTTATCCTTGTAGAAAACTGTGAGTTTATCACCAACCTCAAGGTTTGATAATACATCAGCCGACATAGAGCAGTAAACACCTGTTGTTACAGGAATGTTATATCCCTCATCCCACTTAATTGAATAGAAATTCTGCTTCTCGGTATCGTCAATGCCACCAACAAGACTATTTTCCTGGTCGTGAATCCATTTAAATCCTGCAGGCCAAGTATTGAACCAATTCTCTGGAACAGCATAACTTTCTCTTGTCCATCCCACACTTTGGTCAACCGCAATGATATATGGATTCTTACAACCATCGGTTGGGAAGGTATAGGTTACACCACTGCCATTTGGATTAGAATAAGTATGAGGATCTGTATCCTGAGTTGAAACGCCAGCCTCGTTTGGCCAAACCGTTACCTTAATATTATTAGTTTCTGGATTCCAGTTTTGAACAGTTGCATTGATATACGCATTGTATTTGCCTCCATCCTTATCCTTTGCTGGTTCATATCCAGGATCACCCTCATTGGCACCAGCATTGTTACCATCCACCTTAGGCAAGGTGGTATCGCCTATCTGCAACTGGAATGGAATGGTACCGCAAAGGTGTGCCAAGTTAGCTGTGCTAGTTATAGTTTGGTTACCAGTACCCACATCCGTCAAGATTTTCTGGGTAACATCCACTACAATGTCGTTAAAGTCGAAGTCGTAGGTAGAGCCCAAGTCTTCAATCATATAACGCTTTTTCTTGTACTCTCTGATGTCTGGCGCGTTTTGGGCAGCAATCAAGAATACTACATCATTGATATCCCAGTCGGAAGCACTCAGGTTAGCATCCTCGGCACCTACTACAAAATATTCCCAGCCACTGGTTCCTGACTTTCCAAGATAGCCTTCCAGCGAACTTGCAACGTTATAGTCAACTGGGAACATCTTCATGCTTGGGTCCTTATCCATAAGTGCCAACATCATACCTTCATCCGAGCGTTGCTTGGTACCTGTATTGGCAAGGTTAATATCACCCTGTCCGTTTGTTACATCCAGGTAAAGGAAGAAATCATCCTTAATCATACCACTATTTATACGAATGGGCTTTGTTGTGATACCTGTTCTGTTTACAGTATGACCCTGATTAAAGCTTTCCTGACCCTGCAAAGAAACCTGTTCGGTTGTAATAATGCCAGTACCATTAAACTCTACAAAAATATGAATACGCTGCGATGCATAGATATTAATCAAACTTTTATTACTATAGTCGGTACCTTCTTTTACGTAGTTGATATCTTTTATACCGAAGTTCCAATAGGCATCTGCATTTTCTTTTGGCCAATCATTCTCATCTTTAGTTCTGATATCATAATCGGAACCAATGAAATCTTTGGTAAATACTGTGGCTGTTGCTCCATCTCGATTATCAAATTCGAAATCCCAGCCACCCTCGGATGCATAAACATTACCAAACTTACCAGAGATATAGCCACCAGCAGGTATTGTCATGTGCACCTTAAACGAGGTACAATTACTGCTTTCTATTTGGTCACGCAAGTTATAGTAGGTTCTGGCAATTTTTAGGGCTTTGATATTTCCTTTTGAATCCCATTTTGTAACATCACCACCGTCGCTGGCAGAAGTCATATTATGAAACACCTCCTCACCACCAGGTTGAAGCACATCACCAGGAACTGCAGGACGAGCAAAATCCTTGGTATAGCCCATATTGTCGGACTTGCTCCAAATCATATAATCCTTCAGTTCATCTGATGTATTCTTTGCCACCAGGTGCAAATCCCAAGCCATACCAGAGTGACCCTGATAAATTGGAATAATCAAGAAATCCTGTCCACTATTCACCAATTCAAAAGGAGAACCTAAATCAGTGTGTCGGACACCTTCACCCAATTTATTGTTTAGCCATGCAAGCATCTGGTCGGGCACAGTGTATGCACTTCCTGTAGATGCAATACCCGTTCCTTGGGTAGAACCAGGAATAACACCAGTACAATTATCGGCTCGACGAGTTACTGGATTTGTTACATAAAAAGAAGGTCCGCCTTCCAATCCTTTGCTACGAAGACCGACTAAAGAGAAATCCCATGTTTGGGTATCTCCTACTTTTCCATAAACTTTTGCAAAATTCTCTGAGTACTCATCACCGAACAATCCGTTGCGAATTGCCTCTTCATCCATGATGGTGTAGTCGGTACATGATGAAAGAGCGGCTGTGCCAAGAACGGCACACGCCAGCTTAAATACATTTTTCCCCATATAAATAACTATTGATCTGTTCCCTTTAATTTGTGCCCCATGAAGGTTTTGTGCAAAAAATGCACACTTTCATTTACACATTGATTAATTTATTTTCCCGGTGCAAATGTACTACATACTTTATACATTCTATATTTATAGTGTTTCATAATTGTTTAATCATGTTTCACAGTAGTCACTTTGTATAAAAAATATGCTCATTTGTAGTTTTTTATGTGTTTTTCATAGGAAATTACTCAAAACTCTTCTTTTCATCATGCGCTCGTT
>JAGHTY010000101.1 GCA_018065125.1 Candidatus Minthousia equi | reverse complement strand
GCAACTACTTCATAACCCTCTGCCTCAAACATCTGACGGAAAGCCAGACGACCGATACGGCCGAAACCGTTAATAGCTACTTTAGTCATTGGTTTTAAAATTTTTATTAGTTAATAAAACAATATTTATAATTCTCTTTGTAATTTGACTGCAAAATTACTAAAATTTGTTCATGTCACCAAAAGAAATGCGCTTTAAATTATCACATTTGCGTTGTCATATTTAAAGCTATTCTACTTTGTAACTTACACATTGCAATTAATACTTCTTTTTCAATTCCTCGTACCATTTTTGCAATACAAAGAATGCCTGTTTCTTGAATCCTGTATCAGACACAATACCCTTTCTGTTATAATCGTCCTGGATGTGTGGAACCTGACGACGAGGAGAACGGAAATCCTTCAGAATCCAAGGGGTAGTTCCTGCCAATCCTGGCATGCGCTTAAGCATTTCAATGTGATGTGCATACATCTCTGCCTGGTACTCCTCGGTAAAACGAAGTTTTGAACTACCATGATGACCATACAGGGCACCACCACCCCATTCGCTGATAAATACAGGTTTTTCTTCACCAAACGACCAGTTCACTTCATCACAGTGTTCTGTGCTTCCGTTATACCATCCAACATATTCATTGAAGCTGATAAGGTCGAGCACCTTGCTCAGTTCATCACGCACGGTTAGGTGATTATCGGTAATGTTATGCACCTCCATGGCTGCACCCACCAAACGGTTGTGTCCATCCATTTCGCGCACCTTGTTGGCTAGGTTAGTCAGGAACTTCAAGCGGGCATCACTGTGAGGAGTTTCATTGGCAATACTCCAGATAATAATATTACAGCGGTTTCTGTCGCGTGTAATCATGTCTGCCAACTGACTTTCTGCATTTTTATATGTATCAGGGTTATCCCAGTGAATAGTCCAATACACAGGAATCTCGCTCCATACCAGCAAGCCCATACGCTGTGCCTCACGCACCATATACTCGTTATGAGGGTAATGAGCTAAACGCACGAAATTACATCCTAAATCCTTTGCCCACTGCAGCAGTATTCTATCCTGTTCTGGAGAATAGGCACGTCCATTATTGCCAAAGGCAGATTCTTCATGAATACTGATACCACGACAAAAAATTACCTTATCATTCAGCAATAGCTTTGTTCCTTCTGTACGAATGGTTCTAAAACCTACTTCATCAGTAATTTCATCCGATGCAGATTTCCATGTAACACTATACAAGCGAGGATTTTCAGGACTCCACAGTTCTGGTTTTGCCTTGATACAGAACTTTGCCAATCCATTTTGGTCGGCAGTTACAGTTGTCTTTACCTTCAGTTCAGGAATCTCTAATGTTACCTGTTCGCTCAGGTTCTTTCCATCCAGTTGCACATAGCCTTCTATGAGTTGCTTGTTGCCTTCAGACAGTTGTGCATAATAATCACGAATGAATGTAGCCGGAGTTTCCACCAAGTTCACAGATCGGGTAATGCCACCATAGTTCCACCAGTCGGTATTAACAGTAGGAACACCTTCTGGATGACGACGATTGTCAACCTTTACCACCAAGCTATTCATACCCTGACGGATGATGTCGGTTACTTCAAAGTTGAATGGAGTAAAGCCTCCCACATGCTGTCCCAAGCGTTTGCCATTCAGCCAAACGATGCTTTCATAGTTTGCTGCCCCAAAGTGCAGGAACAGTCGTTTTCCTGGCGTAGGATTGTAGTCAAAACGCTTTCTGTACCACACAGTACCTTCATAGTAATACAGTTGTGGACGCTGAGTATTCCAATCTCCAGGAACCTTCAGTTCTGCATTGGTTTCAAAATCGTACTCCTGCAGTTTCGTGAAATCATCATAGGTCACGTCTTGTGCATAGCCATTGTCGGTTGGAGACAGACGATAGTCATAATAGCCATTCTCAAATGGATCGACAATACTCTTCCAGTTTCCATCCAGCGAGAACGTGTTCCTCGCAGGAATGCCCACAATCTGTGGTGCCAGTTGTGCCATTGCCCACCCTGGTGTCAACATCAAGGCTACCAGCAACAATGCTTTTTTCTTTAGTGTTTTCATTTTGTGTTATAGGGGTTAAAACATAATTATCTAAACAATTCCCGAGCTACAAGTTCAATGTAGTCACGGCAGTTCATCCATGTATGACCACCGCCAGGATTATAGAATGTATGTGGCATTCCTTCCTGCTGCAGATAGCCGTGCAGGTTTCTTGAAGCTTCAATCAGGAAATCGTCCTTACCTGTTCCCAGCCAAAGCATACGAAGGTTTTCCTTTATTTTATCCATGGTAGCATAAGTACCATTGGTAAAGTTCTGCTTGTATTCCTCGCCAAAGATAGCTGGAGCAAAGGCACAAACCCAGTTAAACTTGTCTGGATTTGCCAATCCACATGCCAAAGTCTGTCGTCCACCTAAAGAGAAACCGGCAATGGCTCTGTGTGCGGCATCGGTTTGAACATTGTAGTTAGCCTCAACATAAGGCACAATTTCCTTCATCATCTCATCTACAAAGGTCTGCGTGCCTACTATGTTCATATCCTCCTTCTCTCCTCGAGCAGCACGCTCAGGATTAGGATTAGCGTATGGCATTACCACAATCATTCTTTCTGCCAGTTTCTCAGCAATCAGGTTATCCATGATATTGTTGACGCGTCCCACCTTGAACCAGGTTTCATAGGTGTCTGTCATACCGTGAATTAGATACAGAACAGGAAGTTTCTCTTCACCGGCAGGGTCATAGCCTGCTGGTGTATAAACACACATTGGTCGTTCAAATCCCAGTACATTTGAATGGTAGTAACGGTAAGAAACCTTTCCATGAGGAACGTCCTGAATATCCTGAACTGTAGCGTTTGCAGCACGCACGTCTGCCAAGCTATACTTGAAAGATTCATTAGGGAAGATGAACATATTCTGAGGATCGGCTATCTGAGTGCCATCTACCACAAAAGCATAAGGATAGATATCTGGTTCCTGTGGCTTAACGGTAATGCTCCACACTCCTTCTGTATCGCGCTCCATAGGTTGCAAGCCATTGCACATCTGGCAATCTAGTTCTACCTTTGTAGCATTTGCATCACGGAAACGGAATGTTACACTGCCATCTGCGTTATACTCTGGAGAAACAACACCTGCAGGGAAAAGACGTTTCATTACCTCTGGGGTTAGACGCTGCTCCTGCTTCTGTGCAACTGCTTTCTCTTCTGTCTTTGGCTGCTGATTGGTCATTCCCTGATAAGGATCTTTTCCTTCCTGGAAAAGCAAGCGAAGCGACTTGTCCAGGAAATACTTGGCATTCATCCAGGTGTGTCCAAACTTATCTGTGGTAAATTCCTTGCGATTCTTAATGCCTTTCTTATCCAGGAAATCCATGTATTCCTTGGCATTGCCATACAGAAAGTCATCGGTTCCCACACCTAGCCAAAACAGGTGAATCTGCTTATTCAGTTTTTCGGCATCATCATACACCCCTGGCAGCTCCATTGAGGTGAAAGAGCTGTAAGAGCACAGCCAAGAGAACTTGTCAAGATTGGTTAAGCCCACAGAAAGACCTTGGTTTCCACCACGTGAGAAACCTCCTATGGCACGGTGGTCGCGATCGTTAATGGTACGATAGTTTGCTTCAACAAATGGCATTAGGTCGTTCACAAAGTCGGTACCAAACATATCAAACCTGAAAGGATCAGATACGCCACCTGCAGGATAATACTTGATAGGATTTCCGTATGGCAGCACCACTATCATCTCCTTTGCAGCACCCTCTGCAATAAGGTTATCCAGGATGAAGTTCACACGTCCCACCTTGAAGTAAACCTCTTCGGTATCAGTGGTTCCACTAATCAGGTACATCACCGGATATTTCTTCTGAGGATTCTTATAATAAGAAGGTGGCGTATAGATGATGGCATTGCCATAAACGCCCAAGGTCTTTGAAAAATAGTTTCGGTATTCTACTGCACCATGTGGCACTTGCTGCATGGCGTGAACCAAAGGCTTTCCATTTCCACGAATATCCAGAAGACTGTTCTTGAAGCCTTCGTTAGGGAACCAATCTGGATTGGCTGGGTCCATCACGCTATTGCCATCTACCACAAAGCAATAGGGATACATATCAGGAGCAGCAGGGCCTAAGGTCAATGTCCACACGCCATTCTCCCCTTTCTTCATGTCATGTCTGCCGGCAAACTGCACATCTACCTGTACATGCTTTGCCTTCTCGTTACGGTAATTAAAGGTAACGGTATTGTCGGCATTCACCACTGGTGATGCCACTCTCATAAACTGGCCGCCTCCCGGCTGGGCCTTCATGCCGATTACTGCAACCAGCATAACTACAATCAAAATTAGTTTCTTCATTGGGTAATTAGTTTAAGTATTTGACGCAAAGATACAAAAAAGGTTGCAAGTATCTCTACCTGCAACCTTATATTTTCAAAATACTTTATTGATTATTCTTCCAAGCGAAGCTTTCCGATTACTTCGCCAAGCAATTCAGCATTTTCGTCTGTGGTAACACCCGAAACCAAGAATCTGCGTCCTGTTGCCTTATGAGCACATACTGCTATTACCAAGCCACCGTTTTCTATTTCGCCAGTAATTACTCCCATCTCAAACTCTTCGGTTTCCTGCTTGGTTGATTCCACACTCTCAGTATCGATATTTGCGCTCTGAGCTATCTGTGCAATTCCCTGCTCAATTTCTTCATCTGTAGCCTCCTCTGGCAATGGCATAACAGTAATTGTAAACTTATAATCCTCTGTTGACATGATAGCAACCTGTTGGTTATCAGTCATCACATTCACACCTTCAGGAAGATCAACAATCATTCCACAAGCAGTTTTGTAATCTTCTGCCTTTACACTTGCTGGCAAAGCCAACATCATAAGAGCCATCAAAGCTCCAAACATCATTCTTTTCATTCTTTTAATCTTTTAGTTATTTCCTTATTATTTTATATTTATTGCAAAGGTACGAAATATTTCTGTATGAATGACAATTAATTAAGGATTTATCTGTATATTTGCCACATTATTAAAAAACACATTACCCTATTCGTGATGCTATGCATGACTATCTGTGCATGGGCTGCCAATTATAAAACCATCAGCAACATTGCCTACCATACCGATGGCAACGACTATGCCAAGGAACGCTGCATGCTCGACTTTTACTATCCCGAAGGAGAAAAAGACTTTCCTGTAGTAGTTTGGTTCCATGGTGAAGAATTAAAGCGATAAATTTTGTGTTTACCGCATGTTACCTTATCTTTGCATTTAAATTATACTAACAATAAATAATTAACGTATTATGGGATTTTTAAGTGATTTCAAGGCATTTGCTCTGAAGGGCAATGTAGTTGACATGGCAGTCGGTGTTATCATCGGTGGTGCTTTCGGTAAGATCGTTTCTTCAATCGTTGCAGACGTTATCATGCCTGCTATCGGTGTTTTGGTAGGTGGCGTTAACTTCGCTGATTTGAAGTACACCCTAAAGGAGGCTATTCCTGCACAGGTAAACGAAGCTGGCGAAACCGTTAAGGAAGCAGTAGAAGCAGTTACCATTAACTATGGTGCATTCATTCAGAATGTGATCGACTTCCTGATTGTTGCTCTGGCTGTATTCTTCATGATCAAGGCTATCATGAAGCTGTCTTCACTGAGAAAGAAGGAAGAGGAAGCTCCTGCTCCAGAACCAGATCCAGAACCAACAGCAGAAGAGAAGTTGCTGACTGAGATTCGCGATTTGTTGAAGAAGGACTAAAATAAAAAAGGATGCTGAGATTCAGCATCCTTTTTTATTGACAACAGACAACCGACAACAGACTACAGTCTGCCATGCGGAAAAAGCGCGTAGCGCAAGACCGTTGTCCGTTGTCTGTAGTCTGTAGTCCGTTGTTTGTTGACGATGGTCAACAAACAACTGCCTTCAGCATCTCTATTGTCTCATCTCCTAACTTCGACTTGGTTTCGATATGCTTCAATACAGCATTAACGAATGAGTTGCTCTCAAAGTCACCACGTACCTGTTCAAAGTCTTGCTCTTTCTGTTCCTTGCTGCCATCGGCACCAAAACCTGTCATACTTGAAAGGTTGAACTCCTTCTTTGCATCCTCGTAAACCATCTTGTCAAGGCCAACAACTGCTTCCTTCCAGAGCTCTACAATCTTGATTACATCCTCTACAGTAATGTTTTCTACATCGATGCCATAGAACTCTTCCAGGTGTTCGTATGCCCATGTCCATTCATAGGTATAGTAATTGTTGTGCATTTCGGCAAATGCCTCGTTCACCTGAGCTATATTCTGAACGGTACCATTCTCAATACCATCCAGCAGATTCTGGATTTCACTCTGTGGAGCAATCAAGCCCGATACATCAGCCCACTGTCCACTACCCTTCTGGGTACTTGGCTTCAGACATGCCTGCAAGTCGGCCAAAGTCTTGATTTCACAACTGCGCAAACGACTGATTACCGAGTTACCCAGGAACTTGTGCACAGCAGTAGTATAGAACTGAATACCCTTCTTCAATGAAGAATTGCGAATCTTTGCACTATGATAAGAATAGATATCACTCAGTTCACCACTGGCATAACGCAGGTTCTTCAGGGTACTCATACCCTTCATCATCTTCTGAACGGTATAAGGGCTCAAAAGGTTATAGTTGATGCAATCCAACTTGTCTGGATCCTTTCTGCCATCACGCTTAGGCCATTTCTGGGCATCACGGATGGTACCCACACTGCGTAAGTTAACGCCAGGAACAAGATAAGTAGTGTTCTGCTGCTCTATCAAGTAAGAGAATGGCAGATTAGAAGTATCGGCATGGTTTACATGTCGGCCCATAACCAGTGAGAAGGCACCTACACGTGCTGGCCACAGCACATAACTGTCGGATGTGGTCTTTGCACCACGTTCCAGGGTTCCCTGGTGAATAGGGCCTAACTTATACATGTGGTTACTTTGGTTACTACCCGAACCTGCATTCATAAAGCTGAACATACCGGCAATAAGCAAGGTGCTCTTGTGGTGGGTTACGGTGAAAGGACCAGCAAAGATTGCACATGCCTCACCATTCTCACCCTGGCAGTTGCAGAAGAACAAAGAGTCACTTGCCATATAGCCATGACCCAGCTTACAGCTCTGGCCTACAAAACATCTGCTCAGCATGGCACCATCACTCAGGTGACTGCCACTGCAGATAATGAAATCATCGCAGATAACACCCTGTCCAATATGAACAGGTGCTATTTCGTTGCTGTTGATAGTACCATTCTCCAAACGACTGGTACCAAAGATATGGCAGGCATCACCTATGCAGACATCCTTGATCGACTGGCAGTTTACTATCTGCACGCCACGGCCAATCTTACCTACTGCCGACTTTACGCTTTCGGCATACTCCAGGGTTAGTTCGCGCAACTTGGCAATCAGTTCAGGGCGATGGCGATACAATGCCATGATATATGCCTGATGTGCAGAAAGGCGATTGTGAATCATCACCTCACGGCCACCGGTTTCGTTCAACACCGAAACTTCTACACCATTACCAAAGGTAGATTCTCCATCCACAATGATAACACCTACATTCTCTATCAGTGTATCGTCGCCAATCTCATAGTTGGCAATGTGGTTCTGAACATTGATGATGCAGCAGTTGTTGCCTACAGTAACATTGTGCAAGGCAGCCTTGCATATTCCGCTGTGACGCTGCATGCCACCAGGAAGGGTAAAGATGCTTTCAAACACACCCAGGCGAATATCTCCACTAAAGATTACATCCTTGATAAACTCGGTAGAAAAATCTGGATGAACTTTTACAAGGTTCCAATTAAGAGACGAGCAGCCCTGTGCTTCCAGTTGCTGTATCTCTTGAGGGGTTAGGTCTCTATAATTCATAATCGCTCATTTAGTTTCTATGGGCAAAGTTAAGGATTTTATCCTTATAATAATCTTAAATTCGCAATAAAATGTTATCTTTGCAAAAATTTCATTCAAACATAGAATATGCAACAGAAGATTATTATCCTTGATTTCGGCTCACAAACCACACAGCTCATCGGACGCCGTGTACGTGAGTTGGATACTTTCTGCGAAATTCTGCCTTACAACAAGCTCCCTCACGATGACCCATCTGTGATTGGCGTAATCCTGTCGGGCTCACCACTCAGCGTGTATGCCGACGATGCCTTTCATGTGGATTTGAGTAAGATTCGTGGCCGTTTACCTATCCTGGGTATCTGCTACGGTGCTCAGTACATGAGTCACATCTACGGAGGTAAGGTAGAGAGCGCAGGCACACGCGAATATGGTCGTCAGAACCTGCAATATGTAGATACCGAATGTCCTTTGTTCAAGGGCTTCGACGCCAATTCGCAGGTATGGATGAGTCATGGCGACTCTATCACCCGCATCCCTGAAGGTGCACACGTAGTGGCATCTACCCAAACCGTTCAGAACGCTGCCTACTATCTTGATCCTGCACAGAATCCCGACTTGAATGGCAATCCTATCTTTGGAACCCAGTTCCATCCCGAGGTATTCCACTCTTTGCAGGGCACCTTGCTGCTGAAGAACTTCGTAGTAGATGTGTGCGGAAGCCGTCAGGACTGGAGTGCTGATGCCTTTGTAGAGATGACCGTAAAGGAACTGAAGGAGCAGGTGGGCAACGACCGTGTTATCCTTGGTCTTTCAGGTGGTGTTGACTCTTCTGTAGCAGCAGTATTGCTGAACAAGGCCATTGGCAAGCAACTTACCTGTATCTTCGTAGATCATGGCATGCTTCGCAAGAATGAGTTTACCGATGTAATGAAAGACTATGAGTGTCTAGGCCTGAATGTTGTAGGCGTAGATGCATCAGATAAGTTCCTAGGCGACCTAGCAGGCGTGAAGGAACCAGAGAAGAAGCGTAAGATTATCGGTCGCGACTTTGTAGAGGTGTTCGATGCCGAGGCAAAGCGCATCATTGCCGAGAGCAAGGGCACAAACCAAGGCGAGGTAAAATGGTTGGCACAAGGCACTATCTACCCTGACCGTATCGAAAGTCTTAACATCACCGGAAAGGTTATCAAGAGCCATCATAATGTAGGTGGTTTGCCAGAAGAGATGAACCTGCAGCTTTGCGAGCCACTGAAATGGCTGTTCAAGGACGAGGTTCGTCGTGTGGGTCGTTCAATGGGTATGCCAGAGCATCTGATTACCCGTCACCCATTCCCTGGCCCAGGCTTGGCTGTACGTATCCTGGGTGATATCACTCGCGAGAAAGTACGTGTGCTGCAGGATGCCGATGATATCTACATCCGTGGCTTGCGCGAATATAAGGTAAAGCTGAAGGGTGAAGAGGCACGCCGTGTATTGGCTGCCGGAGTTCCTGCCGACATGAAGGATGGCGAGATTGAAGTATCTCTCTACGACCAGATTTGGCAAGCAGGTGCTATCCTGCTTTCAGAGGTTCGCAGCGTAGGTGTTATGGGTGATGAACGTACTTACGAAAACCCTGTTGCCCTGCGTGCCGTAACCAGTACCGATGCCATGACTGCCGACTGGGCTCACTTGCCTTACGACTTTATGGCAAAGGTTAGCACCGATATTATTAATAAGGTGAAAGGTGTGAATCGTGTTTGCTACGATATCTCATCAAAGCCACCGGCCACAATTGAGTGGGAATAAGAGAAACAAAAAGAGAGAAGTTCTTTAACTTCTCTCTTTTTGTTTTGGTTTGATGGAACCTTCGGTTCCAGTTTGAGTAGTTTGATGCTGCTTCGCAGCTGTTTGAGAAGTAACCACTCAAACTATTCAAACTATTCAAACTGGAGCGCAGCGATATTAAAAGTTAAACTTCGCAGCAATAGTAGGGTTAAAGAAGAACTTCTTGTCGTTTGCCATGTTGAAGATGAAGTTGTTGCTTATCTCCCACTCTGTACCAAAGCTAATGTGATCGTTTACGTTATACCACAACTGAGGCTCGGTAAGGAATACCAGCTGACCATGGTTGTTAAACTTCTCACCTCTCCAAAGATCAACGAAACCAGAGAAGGTCAATGCCTTATTGGCAAAGGTAGTGCTCCACACACCAGTAAGCTGAGCACTTGAATAGGCACGGTGACCGCCACCATTAAAGAAGTGCTTGTACATTACCTGAACAGAATAGGTAGTAGAGAAATCGGCGTTATGACCATTCCATGCAGGACCAATCAATGCTGCACTCTGGAAACTGCCGCTCTTGCTCAAGCCACCATCATACTCAATATGTGCTGCCACACCTTTGTTACCCAGGTTGAACTCACGAGAAATCTCTGTATAGGCAGATGCCACACCCTTGTTATTGATATCCATATCCACAAAGTAGTACCAAGAACCCAGACCGTCGGCCTTGAACTGCTCGAAGGTAACGGTAACTCTAGGACGCTCTGCTTCCTCGGTAGAATAGATTGTACGACCTAAATCATAGTGCAACTGCACGTTCTGTGCCATACCCATCAATGAGAAGGCACCCATAGCCAAAGTTAGGAATAGTTTTTTCATATCAGTTTTGTTTTTACATGAATGCATATCTTAGTACAAAAATTATAGCCAGAACAACCAGTGTAGGGTTCAGCTTATGGCGCTTGCCAGTAAACAGGCACAGCAAGGTGTAAGAAACGATACCCAACAGGATACCATCGCTGATGCTACCAGTCATAGGCATGAAAAGGATGGTAACGAAGGCTGCAAGGGCATCCTCGTATTCGTGAAGGTCGATGTTCTTAACCGACTTGAACATGGCCAAACCTACCAATACCAATGCAGGAGCTGTTGCTGCACTTGGAATAGCCAGGAACAATGGTGCAAAGAACAAAGCCACGGCAAAGCAGCAAGCGGTAGAGAAAGCAGTAAGGCCAGAACGACCGCCATCCTGTACACCAGCAGCACTTTCTACGTATGTAGTAGTGGTTGAAGCACCCACGCATGCACCGGCAGTAGTAGCAATGGCATCGGCCATCAATGCCTTTGAAATGCCAGGAATCCTACCCTGCTTATCCACCATTCCAGCATGTGTCATCACACCTACAATGGTACCAATGGTATCAAACATATCAATGAACAAGAAGGTAAGCACTACCATCAGCATATCTAATGTGAAAATCTGACTCCACTCAAACTGCATGAAGATAGATGCTGGTGAAGGTGGCACATCTACCAGGCCATTGATGTGTGTCTCGCCTAAAGGAATACCCACCAAGGTAGTTACCAAAATACCTATCAGCAATGCGCCACGCACCTTGAATGCCTGCAGCACACAGGTAAGCAGAAGGCCGATGATAAACAGTATTGGTGCTGGTTCGGTAAACTTGCCAAGGGTTACCAGTGTAGCTTCGCTATCTACCACGATGCCTGCATTCTTCAAGCCCAGTGAGGCAATGAACAAGCCAATACCCACGGCAATGGCATTCTTCAGCGAAACTGGAATAACGGTAACAATCAGTTCGCGCACCTTGGTAACTGTGAGCAAGATAAATATCAAGCCCTCAAGGAATACTGCCGTCAGCGCAAACTGCCAGCTATAGCCCATAGTGAGGCAAACGGTATAGACAAAGAATGCGTTCAGTCCCATGCCAGGAGCCAAACCAAATGGCAACTTGGCATAGAACGCCATTACCAGCGTACCGATGATTGATGCCACGGCAGTAGCGGTAAATACCGCACCGGTATCCATGCCACTTTCACTCAATGCCGAGAAAATACTAGGGTTAACAGCCAGAATATAGGCCATGGTCAAGAACGAGGTAATACCTGCAATAACCTCTGTTCGCCGTCTCATTGTCTTCGAATCAAATCCAAAGAGAGTTTTAAGAATGTTGTGTTCCATAATATTTAATAATGTATTACCCCACAAAGATAGTGATTATTTTTGTGATTCATTTCTTTTGCCATTAAAAACTTTGCATTATCTTTGCGCAAAAGAAAAAAGACAGACGTTATGAATACTCAGAATAAAGAAGAAGCATTGGCACGTTTTAGAAGAGCCAAAGAGCGTAAGCGCTTGTCTGTAGAGAAGACAAAGCAGCTTTTAGCTGTAGAGTATCTTAAAATGTTCCCAAATTCAAAATCCCTACATTTTGAACAAGCTTAACATTCTTAAAATCAACGAAAAGTCTCCTTATCCTATAAAACAGCTTTCCGTTGACAGATATCAGTTTATGACTGATAATAATGTATTGTACCATCTGGTTTTTGATGAAGATGAGCCAATAGGTAATGTACCCACTTATCAATTCAGTTTGGTAAATGTTAGCGGAAGCTCTCCTGAGAATGATGGCAGGATCAAGATGGTTGTTGTATCTATTTTAGAAAACTTCTTCGAAGTAAACGATTATGTTATTCTTTACATTTGTGATACTAGCGATGGACGACAAAGCGTAAGAGCAAGACTCTTCACTAGATGGTTTCAGGATTACGATAAAGAAAATAGATTCTACATCTTGGCAAATTCTTTATTGGATGAGGATATTATCAACGAATTTGGTTTAATCTTCAAACGTTCAAACCCAGAAGCGAACTCTATTATTTCTGATTACAACTTTATGATCAACTCTTTCAAAAATTCCAAATAACATTTATACTTCCTCTTTATAAATGTTAGACTTCGCTTTGAAATCACTTAAGTAAACCACTCCTATCACTTAAGTAAAAGGGTGCTGTTACTTAAGTAAACGGTGTTCTTTCTAGAGCTAAACGCACACCTTTTTAGTTCTAAACGGATGTACCGATTAGGCGTAAATGTATACTGAGGGGGTCCATTATCTTCAGTGCCTGGCATCTATTATGCTTAAAGTTGTAAGTACTTACGGAAAAGGTACAGCATAAGCAATAACTCTTCACCTCGTCACAATAGCTTATAAGCTATTGATTACAAGTACGTAATGTCGTGAAGAGGTTTACTTGCCTCTTCACCACTCTTCACGGAAGACGTTATTTCTGTCAGGTTTATGACAGAGTACTGTCACCCCTATGCCCGAACTCGGTCATCTCCCTGACCGTTTCTCTATGATAATGAATGCTAAAGGTGCATGTTCCTAATACTTTATCAGCATTTGCCTATTAACACCCTATGTGTTTATTCTCAGCTCTTCGGCTGTTGGCTTCGTGAAGAGCTGTGAAGAGTAACGAACACTCTTCACGCATGCAATAACTGGATAATCAGCAGTTTACAGATTGTTTGTGACGAGGTGAAGAGATACGCTTAATTTCACAATAAAAAAACGAGAAAATGCTAGTTGTGGTTGCGTGTATAGTTGTTTTAAGGGAAAAGTTTCACCAAGAATTCATCCATGGTGATAACATTAAAGGCAGGAAATGGAAGTTCGTCAAGAACTTTGAAATGTGAATCCTCACTTACAATATAATCAGCCCCACTGGCAAAAGCACAATCTACAAACTTATTGTCGTCTGGGTCTGCTGTAATAAGGCCAAGACGGAAATGAGGATCTACATAATTAACATTACTACTGTTCATAATAAGTAGAACAACATTTTCTGCAATCTGCGCAGAAGTTTGTATTTCCATGATTTCTTGATACTCATCAAGAATCTCATTGGTAACACAAAGAATGAACCGCTTCCCAAGAAACGCATCCCATATGGGGCGATATGGGCTGTGTTTTGATATAATCTGCACAAGACAGTTCGTATCAATGACTATAGGACGGTTGTTCTCCATCATTTATATGCTGTACGAAAGTGTGAACCACGCAACTCAGCAAGTTTTTGCTCATTCCATTCTCCTGACTCCCAGAGTTCATCCATTTCCTCGTCTATGAGTTTAGCATAGAATGCGGCCATCTGATCTTTAAAACGCTGAAGTGTCTCTTCTGTCTTGATACGCGATGCCATATTTAGCACATGCATCTGTGCTGGTGTAAAAGCTACTCGTGTCATAACATTATTTGTTTACTAAATTATTACTTTCCGATGCAAAAATAAACTAATATTTTGATATAGCATGCTTTTTTCCATGAAAACATTGTGATGAGGTGAAGAGTTACGCTTAATTTCACAATAAAAAACGAGAATATGCTAGTTGTGGTTGCGTGTAAACGCACATTACGTTTACGTGCAAATGCCCTTGCCGTTTGCATGGAAACGTGGTGCAAGTTTACACGGGATTTCATTTTCCTAACTAGGAAAATATATTTACCTGCCTAGGAAAATCATTTTTTGTGATTATGTCATTTGTCATTAAGGAAAAACAGAAAGAGGTTTAGCGCTAAACGTGGATACCGATTGATACTAAACGTGTATCACGATTGATATCAAACGTGTGTTGCGATTGATACTAAACGTGAATAGTGAATGCTAACCCCTACCGTAGCAGGTGTAGCGTATCAGATACGCTACGGGTTGATACGGTTTACCTCATTGCACAAAAAAGGCCCAAGCAAATGCTTGAGCCTTCTTACTATTTTTAGAATCTTTATTCTATATTTATTCATTCAATGTCAATGTTACACTTGAAATATTTGCCCACATGGTATAGAAACCACCATTTGCAAACAACTCGCTTACTTTGTCTGCGCTTAACTCAAATGTATGGGTATCTCCATAACCAGAGGTTCCCCATGTGAAGGAACTACCAGAAGGAGAATAGAAACAAGTTGGGTTATTGTCACCAGATACTAATGTTATCTTTAGGGTTCCCGCCTTATCTACAGGAATTGCATAATCACTAACATCAATTTTAAATATCTTAGGATTCTGGTTCAGTTGCCACCCAAATGCATCAGATGCAAATGTACTATTATCACACAACGAAGAAGTTAATGTTGTTTCTGTTCCTACAGGGAATGCTAACAAAGGAATCTCACAACTAACACCAAATGAAGCATTAGCACTATTATACTCTGCTGTAGCAGCTTGACTCAAAGTAACAGTGCCAGAGAAATTTCCCTTCTTATTTGGTACAACAGTAACAGTCTTATTCTCCTGATCAACAGTTACAGTAAAACCGGTTGGAGCAGTTGCTGTTACAGCACCATCAGAATCTGTGGTATAACTATATACTTGTGTATCAAGTGAAGTAAATGTCATTGTTGCGGTAGAACTCAAAGTCAAATTTGGATTTGCTAAACTTGGGTCACTACCAGAGCCACTACCAGAGTTACCGCCACCAGTAGCAACCTTTCTTGGATTCACAATAAATTTGCTACCATCTGACTTCTCATTATCCCAAGTGGTATAGGTTACATC
>JAGHTY010000199.1 GCA_018065125.1 Candidatus Minthousia equi | reverse complement strand
AGATATACTTAACCATGACGAACGACGCTTTTAACTTTGACACAAGCCTTATCTTTGCGCTGGTAAACGGAAATGTTTCAACTGCCATACAGCGAAAACTTAGCCAGAATTTCAAATCTAGCGGCATTGCACTTACCCCAGATCAATGGTTCGTTATGCTGGTGCTTTCCATAAAAGACTCAAGAACACAAAACGACCTTTGCACAGCCACCTATAAAGATAAAGCTGGCATGACTCGCCTGCTAGATAGCATGGAACGCCAAGAGTTAATCCTTCGTGTGCCTAGTAAGGAAGACAAGCGCGTAAAGTATATAAAGCTAACACGCCTAGGCAGAGAGATTGCCGAGAAAGCTCAGTTTATTGCAAACAGAACATTAAAAGCCGCCCTAAGGGGATTAAGCATGGAAGAAATCAAGGTTTGTCAAGAAGCAATGAGGATTATCTTCTCGAATGCCACAGATTAGTTTTTTAGGCGATAAAACGCATTTTTTTCAAAAAATGTTTCGCTAATTCAATAATTATGACTTAATTTGTGAACGATTTCCATATATGGAGGTCAAGAAAGTATAGAAATAAGTAAAAATAAAAATAAAACAGTCATATTATGAAACACTTAGGTATTGCCCTTATCATTATTGCAGCAATTGTATTGGTTGCTAGCTGGTTTGGAGGTTTCTCTACCACCAATGCCGTAACATTTGGCGCTTACGCTGTGATGATTGCAGGTGTTGTTCTGCACATCATGCTAAACAAAAAAGTTAGCGACTAATAACAATAAAGGCTCGGAGGTTTCTCCGAGCCTTTATTGTTTTATGCAACTGGTTCTTCTGGAACAATCAACTTATATCCCTTTCCGTGGATATTGATGATCTCAATGTTCTCATCATCCTTCAAGTGCTTACGCAGCTTTGTAATATATACATCCATACTACGAGCATTGAAGTAATTATCATCAATCCAAATTGTCTTCAAAGCAAAATCACGCTGTAGGATTTCGTTTGCATGTGCACAAAGCAATCCCAGCAACTCACTTTCCTTAGTAGTAAGCTTTGTCTGCTGCTCACCACGTGCAAGAATCTGCTTCTGGGTATCGAAAGTAAACTCGCCAATATGATAGATATTACTTTCCTTACTCTTCTTTCCACGCACACGACGCAAGATAGCCTCAATACGGAAAACCAATTCCTCCATAGAGAATGGCTTGGTTATATAATCGTCTGCACCATGCTTGAAGCCATCAAGAATATCCTCCTTCAATGTCTTTGCAGTCAAAAAGATGATAGGCACATCTGCATTAACCGAGCGAATATCACCAGCCAGAGTAAGACCATCCTTCTTTGGCATGTTGATATCTAAAACGCACAAATCGAACTTATTCTTCAAAAAGGCCTTGTATCCAGCTTCACCATCAGGACACAATTCTGCCTGAAAGCCCTTTGCCTGAAGATACTCTCGCAACAACATGCCAAGATTCTCATCATCCTCGCACAATAAAATTCTTAATTTTTCTTCCATAATACTTAATCTTTTATGGTTGGTAATGTTATAATAAATTTCGTTCCCTTGCCCAACTCACTCTCGGCTCTAATCAAGCCTTGATGGTCGGTAATTATCTTCTTCACATACGCCAAGCCCAATCCAAAACCTTTGACATTATGTAAATTTCCATTGCGAACACGGTAGAATTTCTCAAAGATGCGCTTCACATCTTCCTTCTTCATACCTATTCCATTATCTGTAATACTAATATTCAGTTTATCGCCTTCATTCCAGGTCTTTACACTCAACTGCAGATCTACATCCTCACGTCGATACTTCACTGCATTATCCATCAGGTTGAAAATCACATTTGTGAAATGCATTTCATCGGCATATACAATTGGATCATCTGCATCCAGCAGCGTTTCTATCTTGCCTCCATACTGATTAACCTTTAGGTTAAACGTATTCACAACACTGTCTATCAACGCATTGGCATCTAACTCTGCCAGCTTCAATTGTGCTGCACCTCTTTCAAACAAAGACATCTGCAATACCTTCTCTACCTGGAAGCGCAAGCGCTTTGTTTCGTCACCAATCACCTTTGATATATGAGCAAACATTGTAGGCGACTTGGTCAAGCTATCATCTTGCAGCATCTGAGCAGCCAAAGAGATACTCGAGATTGGCGTCTTGAACTCGTGCGTCATATTGTGAATGAAATCATTCTTCATCTCAGACAACTTCTTTTGGCGGAAGATGATAAAGATAGTAAATATGAAAGTAACCAACAATACAATGGTAAATATCAAAGCTGGTATTGCAAAACGAATTGAAGAATAAATATAGCCCGACAAGTTTGGGAAATGAATCTTCACAACTCCCATCTTTGAAGAAGGATCATTACGGAAAAGCAAATGCGTGAATTCTACATCACTTCCCTCTGCATCATAGTCAGGGCAACGATATACCTCTTTTCCCGAAGATGTTGTAACCCTAAAATGATAAGGCATATCGATGCCATTATTCACCAGTTCGGCTTTCAAATCCTGATCAAGTTGTTTGAAATTGATTCGATCCTGCAAAGGCTTGTCACTAGCTGTATACAATATATTATATACCACCTCGTCTAGCAATGCCTTCTGGTACACGTATCTATTCTTTACAATCTCGCGCAACGACTGCGAAGCCTCATTGATAGACGACTTGTTGTCACGTTTTCCATTCAGCATCATTGCCTTGCTTGAAGCAGGACGTGTAGTAATGGTTTTCAATTCAAAAGAAGAATAAACCGTTCCGTCCTTGGCCGTTATTGTTTGCTGATGGGTATGCTGTATAATATCGGATGCATTATCCTTATGAATCTGCACAGAATCTTCCAAAGAAGAGCGTTTAGTTGCGGCAACGTCCTTTTGCAAATAACGCTGAGTTTCGTTCAGCTCCAGATTTCTCGCTGCCTGAGTTAAACAACGATTAACTGATTCACTAAACTGCTCACGTCGCATCTGAACCATTTCCTCGATATATCGTACCTGAAGGTACAAAAGACTAACGAATGAAATGCCCATTACGACACCCAAAGTCCAAATTAGTTTCTGTTTCATGCAGCAAAGATACCCAAGAATGGCATTCAAATGTTAAATTTAAGACTTTTCTTTTCTTGAATTTAACATTGTTAACATTACACGGAAACTTAAATACGAAAAAAAGAAGTTGGATATAAAAAAAAGAGTTCAAGTAACCTTGAACTCTTGTCGGGGTAGCGGGATTCGAACCCACGACCCCCTGCTCCCAAAGCAGGTGCGCTAACCGGACTGCGCTACACCCCGAAAATTTGAACTTGAGCTGTTTCCGAGAGTTGAACTCGGGACCTCTTCCTTACCAAGGAAGTGCTCTACCACTGAGCTAAAACAGCAAACCGGTTCTCTCGAAAAATGAACTCTTGCGGTGCGTACGGGACTCGAACCCGTGACCCCATGCGTGACAGGCATGTATTCTAACCAGCTGAACTAACGCACCAGTTCCTGTTCTTTCTTTAAGCGGGTGCAAAGGTATGAATAAAGAATGAATCCACCAAGCAAAAGAACAAAAAAATCTCCCCTTTCGAGGAGATTTTATATTTCAGAACCTTTATTCCTGGTGATGTCGACCTCTTCCATGACCTCTACGGCCACGCATGCGTGAAGTCATTTCCTGATATTTTGCATATTGCTCTTCTGTCAAAATCGCCTGAAGCACGATTTCCTGAGCTTGCATTCGTTCCATCATCTGCTCACGAGAAGGCCACTCGCCACTCTGCATCATTTCACGCATTGCCTTTTCCTGCTCTTTATAAAGGACAGTCAACTGCTCAACTTGTTCCTGAGACAAATTCAGTTCCTTGGTCATTCTCTCAACACGTTGCTCTACTGTAGGCATCTGTGGACGACGACGTTGCTGTTGTTCTGCATCCTGAGCCATACATGTTGTCAATCCCATTATAAATGCAAAAAACAAAGTAAAAAATCTCTTTCCCATAATAATAAATTTATTAGTCATTTTTGCAAATATATAGATATTACTCTACAATCGCAAACCTATTTTGCATTTTAACGGTTAATTGCGCCACAATTTCTACAAACGCCTCGTTTTTGTGGAAGTTCTGCCCCGCAGGCACCACAACGAAACCTGCGAAACCTTCTATAGCGAGCGACAGCAAAGGCTATATAGCAAGCCAACAAGAAATATCCAATATAACAAGGTGTAGTTAAGGAGAACAGAAGATAGATAGCAAGGCAAAAGCATGCTAATCCTACAAGATAAGTTATGGCATTGCCAAAAGATAACTTATGAAAGACTTCATCCGCAACTGATATCCCCAAAAGAACAATACCCCAAAAACAAAGAATAAAGCAACCCATGCCCCAAGGCAACGCAAAAGGATTCAAGGTTGGGTAGTAATAATAATGCACCCATGTTTGTGGCTGAAAATGCTGTATGCCACCATAAAACACAGCAGCAATAGCAACCAACACGCATAACAAAGATGGATAAGGACTATCTATATCATTAAAGTGCACGATATACAAGGATTTCTTTTTTGAAAAGCGAACAAGATAGAACAGCACTACCACAACGCCTAGCAGCAATAGTACCAACAAATTGTGGTTACTGAAAAGACGAATAAAAACAGAAATAGAATCATCGGGAGTTACGTTTCTCAACAAATCCTTCTCTCGTATCCATCCCATTGTATATTGATCTCGTGCCACCTTCACATATACAGAATCCACACTATCCGTTGGTACAATCTGAATATCTGCAACAGCAATTACTTCACCTTTCTTCAACACCAATGAAGTACTATCAATCCACGACACGGGATCTGATACAACATCATATGGAGTTATTGCCAACTGCAAAGAATCATTGTGAACCAAAAAGTTATAGTTAATCGTATAATGATGTTGATAAATAAAACGAAGCGAATCGCTTTGCTCAGCTGGCAATTCATTCCATGAAGCCATATCTGGCTCTGGATATTGGCACGAAACAAATGCCAAACAAATAAAAAGAATCCAGTTAATCAACTTCATACACATTCATCTGACATTGTTTACAATCAAATTCCAATTGGAATCTTTTTCCATCTCTCGACTCAAGAAAAAGTGGTTCTTGTAACTGAGTAACTTTGGCATTAGGTTGTTTTCTGCATGCACCCATCATATATCGAATGCAATGACGACAGAACATAATGGCATTTCCCTTCGCAGAAGAACCATCTTTTTCGAATGCAGGAGATACAAAACTTGCACCTAACGCCTTATACTCTGCCTTTGCCTCATCATTCATCACATTTGCCAAATATGAAAAAGATTGCCCTGCTATAAATTCATCAACAGGATTGTTCTTTCGATATGCAGGAATAGACAATTCTGCAGGATATGAGATTTTGCGTGCCCGAAGCAAGGCTTCCACTCCTTCACGACGCAAATCATTAAGCACAGATGTAGGGATAAACCAGTTATCACTTAAGCGAACATCCACACTTTGAACAGCAAATGGGGTATTGCCCATTTTACTTAACTGACGAACATAATTATCGTATTGCGGAGAACGAGCCAACTCCTTGGTACAACGCAATGGTACACCCACGGAGCACTCATCTTCATCTTTTAGACATAGCAAGAAACCATCTGGCATTTCCGAGAGTATCAGAACAACATTTAGTTTACGTTGTGCAGATTCCTTGGACAATTGCTTTTCAAATTCCTGGTCAAAGTTTCGATATAAAACTGTACGTGAGCGAAGATTCAGTCGTTCTAATGGATAGAGTTTGTTTTGGTCAACTTTATTTATTCTAAAGCCTTGCAAACGTCCCATCTCATCATAATAACATGCCCCATCACCATTATTAAAATGCTGAGTACCAGCCATTATAATTGCACCTCCACGCTGTTCCTTTACATATCCCATTTCTTCACCTACCGATTTTGGGGTAGAAAAAGAACATATCTGCTCTTGCCTGCCATGCAGGAAATATGTAGTAAAACCTCTATTAAAGCTTTTATTCAACTGAGGTGTAAAACTTAAAGATACAGAACCTGAGGATGCGCGTACATATTCTGGTCTTTTCTTGAAAAGTTCATCTAACTTTTTTCTGTAAAAGGCCGTAACGTTTTTTACATAAGTAACATCTTTAAGTCGTCCTTCTATTTTTAAAGAGGTAACACCGGCATCTAATAACTCTTCCAAGTATTCACTTCGGTTCATATCCTTTAGAGACAGCAAATACTTGTCGTCAAAAAGAACTTTCCCCTGAGCATCTTTCAGTTTGAAAGGCAATCTACAAAACTGAGCGCACTCACCCCTATTGGCACTACGTCCAAAGCAAGCCTGAGAAGCATAACATTGCCCACTATAGCTCACACATAAAGCACCATGCACAAACACCTCCAAAGGCATATCAGGAACATGTTTATGAATGGTTGCTATTTGCTGAATACTCAATTCACGAGCCAACACTGTTTGCTTATACCCCATTCTCTGCAAAAATGCAACTTTTTCAGGAGTGCGATTATCCATTTGGGTACTTGCATGCAAAGGTATTGGAGGCAACTGCATACGTAGCAATGCCATATCCTGAACAATCAATGCATCTACACCTATATTATATAGGTCCCAAATAAGTTTTCTGGTTTCCTCTAATTCTTCATCCTTAAGAATGGTGTTGATTGTCACATAAATCTTCACCCTGAAAATATGCGCATACGACACCAGATATTTTATATCATCAAGAGAATTGCCTGCTGCAGATCGGGCACCGAACTTTGGTGCACCAATATAAACAGCATCTGCGCCATGGTTAACTGCCTCTATTCCACAGGCGACATTTTTGGCCGGAGCCAGCAATTCTATCTTTCTGCAATATTTCATCGAATGGTAGAAATATCGAATGGAGTTTCCTGATAAACGTAATAATTAATCCAATTAGAGAAAAGCAAGTTGGCGTGTGCTCTCCATCTAACCAAAGGAGCATTATCTGGATTATTATCTTTGTAATAATTCTTTGGCAAATCTATAGGAAGACCTTTCGACTTATCTCGTTTATACTCTGTATCCAATGTATATGGAGAATACTCAGAATGACCTGTAATAAAGATTTCACGACCATTTCTTGCCATCATAATACAAACTCCTGCATCTTCCGACTCTGCCAATATCTGAATATCCGAGCACTTTTCAATATCTTCACGACGACACTCGGTATGTCTGCTATGAGGCATAAAAAAAGTATCGTCAAATCCCCTAAAGATTGGAAGAGTTGGGTTCAAGATCTCGTGTTCAAATACGCCAAATATCTTTGCAGGTGTATCGTATTTTGGAATATTATAATGGTAATATAATCCAGCAAATGCTGCCCAGCAGATATACAGTGTTGATGTGACATGAGTACGCGCCCATTTGAAGATTTCCGAAACTTCTGGCCAATACCTTACGTCCTCAAAATTAAATTGTTCTACAGGGGCACCCGTAATAATCATGCCATCAAATCTCTCTTCTTTCAGCAAATCAAAATCCTTATAGAAGGCTTTCATGTGCTCAACAGGAGTATTTTTTGATGTATGACTCTTCAACTTCATAAATGATATTTCCAACTGCAAAGGATTATTTGACAACACCCTTATCAAATCTGTTTCGGTTGTTATCTTCAATGGCATTAGATTCAATACCACAATCCTCAAAGGTCGTATATCCTGTGAAGAAGCTCTAGAATTGTCTATTACAAAAATATTCTCATTCTTCAACAATTCTATTGCTGGTAACTTATCTGGTAATTTTAATGGCATAACTTTTTTCTCTTACTCTTTTTCTACACTTACTACAATGACAGATATATTATCTACACCACCATTGGCACGAGCCATATCCACCAAACGATTGGCATTTCCATTTTCCAACAGAACGCGCTCGATTTCTTCATCTGAGCACATATCTGTTAAACCATCCGAACACAACAAATAGGTATCACCACTAATTACCCTGTCTGTCATATCCGTAAAGTCCATATAGCACTGATTTGAACCTGCTCCAATGCAATTCACGATAACATTGGATTCGTTCAAATCTCCTGTGACGTTGCTCAAAGAATGATCCTTTGATATCTGGGTCAGTACACCACCACGGAAACGATATAAACGACTATCACCACAGTTTAGCCAAAACACATTAATTTCATAAAACACCAATGAAACAAGAGTGGTTCCCTTTGGACTTACCACCACATTGTTATCCAAAGAGTCTGTATTTACCTCTTCGTGGATACATTGCAACCATTGGCATAAATCAAACTGAAGCGACTGGTTGCTTAATCCTTTAGGAATAGATAAAAAATGTTCGGAAAGGCTTTTGGTTACCATCTCACTTGCAACCTCACCCGATTCGTGACCGCCTAATCCATCTGCAACAGCCAAAATATAACGATCTTGTTCTGTCAAATTTGCCTTTGTCTGCAGACTATCATCTCGCAACTGCTGATTTCCAATCAGCAACATATCCTCATTGTTCTGTCGCTGTTTACCTATATTACAATTAGCAGATATACTTAAAACAAACATAATCAATAAATTTCAATAAAGAACTCCACATTTGCCAATTGCACCTTAGACCCATTATGCAACACGCACGGAATCTCGGGTACCAATGCAGAGCCATCAACCTTTGTGCCGTTCGAAGAATTCTTGTCTGTGATAGTCCATCCTTGTCCCACACTATATGCCAGTTGTGCATGCGCACCTGAGATATAAGAAAAAGGAGCAAGATTTTCCTGATATATACCATGTCTTCTTCCCAACACAGCACCATCTACACCTGCAAGACGAAGACTGGCATTATCATTTACCAGAAACAAATGTGGGATACCACGCTTAGTAGCCATGGTTGCAGCTGTAGCCAAGGTTCTTTCTGCCACAGTTACATGTGTACGATTGGCTGTATTACGGAAATGTTCCTCGGCTCCAATCATCAAACCTCCACAACTTGTACAACGATTTCCCTTTCCTGGTTTTCCACATACTGAACAAAAATGAATCTCTTGTCCGCACTGGTCACAGAAATAAGAATCACCGTCTATTTCGCTTTTACATTTAGGGCACTCTATCATAATCTCAAAAACTAAGATTCAGTTACATCTTCTGGTAATATCAACTGATATGTCTCTGGTGTTATAGCATCAGATGGCATCTGAGATATACGAACAGACAATTGCTGAACTGCAGCATCAAACATGTTACGTATTTCACGAGCATTACCAAAACTATGTGGATCTTTCAGGAAGAACATCTTCATGATACGTTCCACCACAACAACCTCTGCCGAAGCAGAAAGTATATATTTCTTATTGTCAACCATTTGCTTGAAGATTTCCAACAATTCCATTTCATTGTAGTCTTCAATATTTAGTTTCAGCGTAAACCTACTTGCCAAACCAGGATTTGCTGCCAAGAAGTGACTCATCTCTTCCTTATATCCTGCGCATATCACGCCAAACTTTCCCTTGTCATCCTCAATACGTTTCATCAGTGTCTCAACAGCTTCTTTTCCGTATTGATCTGCATGACCATCTGCACCTTCCGTCAACGTATAGGCTTCATCAATAAACAGCAATCCTCCCATTGCCTTATCGCATAAGCGATTAACAATCTTAGGC
>JAGHTY010000156.1 GCA_018065125.1 Candidatus Minthousia equi | reverse complement strand
GACGCAGTTGCTCACGTATCTTGGCTCCCATTTCGCGAGTTCCAAAGTCACTGGATATTTCTGCGAAACGGAATTCCGTAGTAGGTTTGCCATCGGTCCATAACGTCTCTAACTCTTCTGTCTCAACAAAAGTTTCATTGTATTGGGCATCTGCATCTGTGCGGTGGTCAACAACATCATTAGGATCTATCTCCTTCGAGGTTGTTATCTCCATATATACTATTGTGCCTTGCCAATAGCCATTCTCCTTTACTTCTGTACAGTCGCCCTTGTGAATCAGTTTGTGATTGCCGGAGTGCAGAACGAACTGGAGGCCGACGTCCTTCATCAGTCGGGATGTGGCGTATAGCCCGAAGCCCATGCCCTACCATCGGTAACGGAATCCTCTATACACATGCGAATGGCATCTGCCTCGGTGATATCGCGGAACTTCTCATTCTCGGCAAGCGATTGTCGTATGCCCATACCATCATCAGCAACAAGGATGCGAAGGACTTCCTTGCTGGAATCAAAATGAGTGATGGCTGTGCCTAAAGGTTTGCCAGAGTGAATATGAACATTGTCGAGTATCTCATAGAAACAATAGCTCAATGCCTGCAAGATGCTCACTTCAATCTCAAAATGTGAGGTAAGTGTCTGCAGTACTTGTTGATACACATCATTCAGCGAGTGTGAATCAAACACATCAATAGAGACATTTTCCTTATCTGGAAAATACTGTTTCAATAAAAATGCTACGTTCATATTAAAAAATATTTTATGGAATTCATTTACAACAGGTGACCTTGTGTCTCCAGTTCAAATCTTTGTATATATGTTAATCCAACTCCCTACGTGGGAGGGCCGGGGAGAGGCTTTTTACCTCTCCGCCCAATCCCCTCGGTCGAGGCTGCGGTAACCGATGGCTTCGGCAATGTGGGGCATCTCGATGTTGGGCTTGCCGGCGAGGTCGGCTATGGTGCGGGCTACCTTCAGGATGCGGCTGTAGGCGCGGGCAGAGAGGTTGAAACGGGTCATGGCGGTTTGCAGCATACTGTGTGTCTGCTCGTCGAGGACGCAGTACTCGTGGAGCATACGGTCGGTCATCTGCGCATTGCAGTGCACAAGGTGCGAGTCCTTATAGCGCTCCGTCTGTATCTGACGGGCGGCAATGACACGCTTGCGTATCTCCGAAGACGGTTCGCCGGGCTTCGCAGACGACAGTTCGCTGTACTTCAGATTTGCGACTTCGCACTGAATATCGCTACGCTCCAGTAAAGAGTCAACAAGTCAACGAGACGCAGAGTCGCAAAGACGCAGAGACGCAAAGTAATCGTTGCTATCGCTATGGCTATAGCTTTCGCCAAGCTCAAAACTCACAACATTTTGTCTGTTGTCTGTAGTCTGTTGTCTAATTATCCCTTTAAACTTTTAAACTTTTAAACTCTTAACCTTTTAAACCTTTATTTTCCTTCACTACTACCTTAAATCCAATCTTCTCAAAACCAGCTTTCAGTTTTTCTACGTTGGTCTTTTCAGAGTCGTAGGTAATAGTAACAGTTTGGTTCTTAAGATCAGTCTTGATAGTCTTGACACCCTTTTCAAAGCGGATGTTGTTCTTGATCTTGTTCTCACAGTTCTGGCAATGCATCTGTGGTGTTGGAGTAAATACCACAGTCTTGATGTCGCCCTTTGCAAAAGTAACGATGGCAAAGCAAAGTGCCATCATCATGAGCATAAATCTTTTCATACTAGTATTTTATAAAGTTAAATCTAATTCCTGCATAAAACATGGCACCTTCTACAGGTCCCCAGCACATGGTGCTGTCGAAGTTCTTTCCCCATGGGTCATTGGCAGCAATGAATGGGTTCTTCTGGTGGAATCCGGTAAGGTTCTCACCACCTATATAGATAGAGAAGTTGCGGAACCATCGGGTAACCTGTGCCGATACCTGTTCGTATCCCTTATAGCGTGCCTCCCATAGTGGATTGGCAGCATCTGGAGTAGGCATGCGTCCTCCGCCATTCAGCTGTAGGGTAGCATCGAACTGCCAGATACCTAATGGAGTCTTGTACTGAGCAGAGAACACTCCTTTGTTCTTTGGGGTAAGAGGGCGTGTGCTCAGTTTCCCGTTAATGGTTTGGCGCACGTCGGTAAGGCGGTAGGCTGCTGTCAGTTCAAATCCTGTGAATAAAGGGCATACTGCCTCTACCTGGAAGGTATGTGGGTAGGAGTGACCATCCAGATTACTGAAGTGCACGGCATGTGCGTCAGTATCCAAATCCACTACCGTTTGCTTTTCAAAGTTGGTATAGTAGTATTCTGCACTCAGGTTCAGGTTTCTTTCTCCCAAAGGGATATCCAGTACTGTGCTCAGGCCATAGTTCCATGCTTCTTCCTGCTGCAGGTTAGCATCGATGATGATGTTTCTGCTGCTTGCCAGATAGAAGTGGTTCTCGGCCATGATGTGGTTAGTGCGGTAGCCTTTACCAACGGTTCCACGCAGAGAGAAGATGCTACTAGGCATCCACTTGATGTGTGCACGTGGCGTAACAAAACTGCCATAGATGCTGCTGTGGTCATAGCGTAAGCCGCCCATCAGCACCAGCTTGTCGTCTAGGTTATAGGTGTATTGTGCATAGGCACCTGGGGTAAACTCCTTCTCTATGGCGTTAAGGTTGGCAATGCCAGCTTTTTGTAACAGGGCATCTTGCTTGTAATGGTCGTAGTTGGCACTCAGTCCCACGCTAATGCTGTTTCGGCTATTCATTTCCGTTTCAAACATCAGGCAGGCATATACGTTGCTCTGGTCCACATCGTATTTGTTGTAGCTCTTGCTGCCGTAGTAGGTATCTTCGTTGTGCAATGACCCCGACAGAATCAGCGCCACATTGCTGCTCTTCTCCTTATTAAATATATAGGCATTCTTGGTGAATGCTTCGTAGCGATTGGTGTTGATACCTATTTTATATAGGTCTTGCGCTAAAGAAGATGAAGGTAAAGTGTTCTGACCGCTGCGGCGTTCCTCGTGCATACCCTTGATAGATGCCTGAAACACGTAGTTGTCGCCCATCCATGCCCAACGGTTCTGAAAGTTGTACTGCTCAATCTTTGGCATATCCTGAAAACCATCGTGGTTCATGTCATCACTCTTGGTATAGTTTTCATAGTGTGCCAGAACACCCATCTTCCAACGTTTTCCCAGGTATTTGTTCACATCGAAGTTAGCCTCGAACTTGTTCTTGCTGCTGTAGTATAGGTTTGCATTTACGCTTTCCTCTGCCTGAGGTTTCTTGAATTCTACGTTGATTTGTCCGGTGATTGCCTCGTATCCGTTCTTTACCGACGAGGTGCCTTTAGATACCTGAATGCTCTGCATCCAAGGGCCTGGTATATAGCCCAGTGCGTATGGCATGGCAGCACCACGGTAGTTAGGAATGTTCTCGGTCATCATCTGCACGTATGTACCGCTCAGTCCTAACAGCTTGATTTGCTTGGCACCGCTGGCAGCATCGCTGTAGTTCACATCTACCGATGCGTTGCTGGTAAAGCTTTCGCCCAAGTTACAGCAAGCAGCACGTGTTAGCTGTGCAGCAGAAATCTGGTCGGTATTGAACAGGCTTATCTGTGATTTTCCGATGTGTGTATCGCGCACCACCACGTTATTCAGCGTATATTCCATTTCTCGCATCTTCACGGTAACATCCTGTTTGGTGCTGTTAATGGTAAGGGTATCGGTAAAATATCCAACGAAGCGAATCACCAGCTTGTTTGATTTGGCAGGTTTTTCAATCTTGAAATGCCCATCGGCATCGGTAACGGTACCGCTGGTAGTTCCTAGCCACATAACGCTGGCGTTGAAGATAGGCTCATCAAGTTCATCCTTCACCGTACCTGTTATCTGTGCCTGGCAGTGCAATGCTGCCAGCAGAAGCATTATTGTAAAAAGCAGTTTTCTCTTAATCATACTGCAAAAGTACAAAAAAAAAGAGGTTAAGCATAAACTTAACCTCTTTTTATATCCTTATTAACTAAATTAGTTGTTGCCCTTAACAACCTTCCAGGTGCCATCCTTCTGAACCAGGTTCATTTCGCTTACTTCCTCGCTGCCATCACCAAACTTAACGGTAGCCTTAACAGTAGCCTTGTCACCTTCGATCTTCTCGTCAGAAACAGTAACGCCGCTGAAGCCCTTCTTCTCTTCTACGGTTGCCTTGATCTTGTTGTCCATCAAACCAGCCATCTGCTCCATCTGCTTAGCTTCCTCTTCGCTCATGTCATAGAACTTGATAGTTGACTTAACGCCATCATTGTACATAGCCTCGGTAATAGCCTTAGCAACTTCACTTGGGGTCTTAGCGCCACCACCACATGCACTCAGCACGAAAATGCTCATAGCAACCAGTGCCAAACTTAACAATTTCTTCATTGCTCTTTACTTTTAATAATTAAAAAAATAATAAAATATAAATTTCAATGCACAAAGGTAATACTTTTTTATCAAAAACGCGTATTATGTTATACTTTTCTTTAAAAAGTGTGCTTTAAGTTGTGTTGGCATGTTCATTTTCACTACTTTTGTATCATGAAATAAAATGTCGTGTTCGTACACAATGCACTTGTTGTTTAAAAGTTTAATAGTTTAAAGGATTAAAGTTTAAAAGGTCAACGAGTCAACAAGTCACAAAGACACAGAGTCACAGAGACGCAAAGTCTGTTGGCTGTATGTATTACCAGCACCTTGGCATGGTGTATCGAATATGTAAAACGGGAAAAGTTTAAACAGTATAAAAAATCGTATTTCATGAAAAAGATTTTGAAAAGTGCAATGCTCGTTGCACTAACCGCTGCAGGTTTCACAGCCTGCTCTGATGAGTATGATCCAGGGTTGTTTACTCGTGAGGACATTCTTAAGGAACATTATGCCGAGAACTTTACTAAGATTTTTGGAGAAGTTGACCCTAATCAGGATTGGAATTTGTTAAGACAATTGGCTGAGCAGGGTAGTAATGGTGCTACTACACGTGCATATCCAGGAACTACCTCAACTAGCATTGGTGATGTAAAAGTAGAGGTTTTACCAGAATCACAAGCTGCTTCGCTTGAAGAGAGCGATTTGACAGCATATTCAAAAATGCTACCAGAGTCTGCCAATGGAGAAAATAGAATTTCGCAAACTAATTTGGGACGAGTAACTCAAAATTTTACAGTTAAGACTAGTGAAGTGATTCTGTATCCAGTTTATTGGAACACAGGTGGAAGTAATACAATTGGTTTGTATTATCATGTTGCAAAAGGTACTTCTGGAGCTGTAGAGGTAACAAAAGCAGATGGAACGAAAGATTATATTATTAAGGTTCCTATTACAGAAGGAAAACCAAATGAATTGGAGTACAAATATACATCTGCTGGTACATGGACAAATGGAAATAACTCTCATGTAGAAGAGAAATGGGATGAGCTAGTTTTATTAGAATCAGAAAAATATATAGTATCTGATGGAGAGCAATATAATAACTATGGTCAAACTATTGTATCTGGGAAAAAAATAGTAAAAGCAGGAACTGCTTCTGCGTGGATATCAGGTGTCTATGTAGAAAACTTTACTTATTACGAAGAACTCGGTGCAAATGCAAATGTATGGAAAGATTTGGCGCGGTTAGATCCAACTTTATACAAAGTAGCAGAAGGTGGAGAGAAATATACTTGGGGGACTACTGCTAGTGTCGGTGATTTGTTATATGCTGTAGAGAAAGCAGGTGTTATATATGCATCTGTATTGTCAAAATTAACAAGTCTTGGAAATACTAATAGTGTTGGAACGTTGATTGGAAGAACAGATATAGAAGGTTATCGATCAAAAGGAATAAAAGTTACTTTGCCTCAATCTACTACTATTGGAATGTACTTAACTCAAGGAACTAGCACAGTGTATTCCGAAAGCGACATGAATTTTACTCAGCATTGGGCATCTGACGGCATAGATAAAGATGCAAGTTTTGTTGCCACTTATACAGATGAGAATACTTTGGATGAGAATGGAGCAAACGTTCGTTATTTGTGTTTTGAGGATTGGATTGGCACAAGTTCCTTTAACTTCGATTTGAACGACTGCATATTCCGTGTATATGGTTTTGATGAAATCGAGGATAAAGATGAGTTTACAGAAGAAGGTATTCTGGTATGCGAAGACCTTGGTACAAACGACTTTGACTTTAACGATGTTGTTCTAAAGCTGAAGTTTAGAGAATATCAGCCAAAGACTTATACAACTGATGGAAGTGGAAATGTAACAGGAGTTACTCTTGGTACAATGACTAGGTCGTTTAGTGTAACACCAATGGCAGCTGGTGGTACTTTACCATCTTATGTTCATAGTGATTTAGTTAATGTAAATAGTGAAATACATGTATTGCTAGGTGGTAATGCTCCATCGATTATAAATGCAGGCCCTGCATTTGGAAGTGAAGGCTCGGAAATTGGTATTGACGAGGTAGAAGGTAGTTTTACCAAGCTAAATTGGGATAAAACAAATTATCCAACAGGGTTTGTGTCACAGGCATTTGAAACAGGGTTGATACAAATCAAGGTTCAGGATACCAATGGTGCAAGTAGAATGATTAATAGCACAAACTTCAGAGATACTAATGTTCCTTTGATGATTCTTCTACCTACAGATTTTTGTTGGCCACAGGAAGATACTCCTATTGATCAAGCCTATCCAAATTTTGCAACGTGGGTTGGTGATGCTACTAAAACTTCTTGGATTACTAACAGAATTGATGGAAAGGTAACTCTTCGATAAAGAAATTCGATACTACTTACATCCTATCCCCGGATATGCAAATGCATTTCCGGGGATTTTTTGTGGTGAAAAGAATGGATGTGATGAGATGGCACTACACCTGCTACGGTAGGAGTTTGCATTCACTATTCACGTTTAGTATCAATCGCAACACACGTTTGATATCAATCGTGATACACGTATAGTATCAATCGGTATATCCGTTTAGTACTAATCGGTATACCCGTTTAGGCGTAATCGGTATCCACGTTTAGCGCTAGACCTCTTTCTGTTTTTCCTTAATGACAAATGACATAATGACAAAAAATAGTTTTCCTAGGCAGGTAAATATATTTTCCTAGTTAGGAAAGTGAAATCCCGTGCAAACTTGCACCACGTTTGCACGCAAACGACAAGGGCATTTGCACGCAAACGTATCGTGCGTTTACACGCAAACGCATTCGCGTTTTTTATTATGAACTTATGCGTATCTCTTCACCTCGTCACAATCAATATGTAAACTACTGATTATCCATCTATTCCATACGTGAAGAGTGTTCGTTACTCTTCACGGCTCTTCACGTAATCGGCAAAGCCAAGAGTCAAAGAGCTGAGAATAAACACATAGGATGCTAATAAGCAAATGATGTTAAAGTATTAGAAACATGAACCTTTTGCATTCCTTGTTATAGAATTCGGTCAGGAGATGACCGAGTTCGGTCATAGGGGTGATAGTACTCTGTCATAAACCAGACAGAAATAACGTCCTCCGTGAAGAGTGGTGAAGAGGCAAGTAAACCTCTTCACGTTATTATTTGCTTGTAATCAACAACTTGAAAGCAATTGTGAAGAGGTGAAGATATTTTGCCTTTTTAGATTAAGAAAAAAGTTTTTCTTAGTTAGGAAAGTGAAATCATACAACTTTAGCACAATAGATGACAGGCCCTGAAGATAATAAATGTTTAGTCCCAGGCATAATAAAAGACTAAAAGACACATAGACGCAGAGTCGCAAAGAAGCGAGTTCTGCCTAATTATAAAAGTGAAATATAGACTAAACACAAAAAAAGCAGTATATTTGCACAACAAATAATTTAAAGTTATGAAGAAACTAGTTTTTACTTTGTTCTTAATGTGCTGCAGCCTGATTGCGATGGCTGATGTACAGCACTTCTCATGGAAGGGAAATCTGGGTGACAATATCAGCTTTCAGCTTGATTTACAAGTAAATAACGTTGGCGCTGTAGCAGGCGAGACAACCTATTTCCGCAAGAATGGCAAGATTGCCAAGATTCCGGTATATGGCGTGCAGATACGATACGAGAACGAATCGTCATCAGCGCTTTTGGTGAACGAATTCGATGGTAACAAGCAATGCGGCACTTTCTTTATCAGCGTGGATAACAATGGTAATTTTGTGAAAGGCAACTGGAGCCTTGTGGATAAGGAACTTAACATGAAAAACATCGTAGAACTTGAACCAGATTTCGGCAAGCGATTCTTCCATCCAACAAACAATATAAAGGATGCGGTAGGAAAATACAGCTTTACTTACCAGACCGGCAATCCTAATATGCCCGAGTGTGGCGGTCATTGCTACCTGGTGGCAGAGAAGGGAAAGCTGCACTGGATGATGGGACAGGTAACACCAAACATTGCCGAAGGCGAGGGTATGGCCAGCTTTGTTGACAGTGGTTTCAAGGGTAGTTACCAAAACTTCAGCTTCGAGGCATACGTGGATGAGTACTTTGTTTATGTGTGGCGAACCAATCCTGATGAAGGTCAGGTAGATGACTGGGGTGCATGGGCCACACTTGAAGGTGTTTATGTGCGTGAACTAGAGGAAAGCGGATTCGATGGCAGCGTGAATTAATGGAATTAAAATCAAACTTTTTATGGAGAGAGGCTAAGGACTATCTTGCCATTACATTTGGCTTGCTGGTCTATGCCATGGGATGGGCTACCTTCTTACTGCCCTACCAAATCAGTACCGGAGGTACTACCGGTATAGGCGCAATACTGTTCTACGCCACAGGTTTCCCTATTCAGTACACATATCTGATTATCAATGCTGTATTGATATTGGTAGCCTTCAGAATATTGGGATTGAGGTTTACGATTCGTACTAGCTATGCCATCCTTATGCTGTCGCTATTTCTGGGATTGTCGCAAAGTTTTGTGAACAATTACCTGGTGGCAGATGCATACGACACCCTTGTAGATGGCACCCGTGTGCCTCTTGTTCTGGGTGAGGGGCAGGAGTTCATGGCATGCCTTCTGGGTAGTGTGATGTGCGGTTTTGCCCTGGGACTGGTATTTAACAGCAATGGATCAACAGGCGGTATTGATATTCTGGCAGCCTGCGTAAACAAGTATCGCGACGTGTCGCTAGGTAGTGTTATCATGGCATGCGATATGCTGATCATCAGTTCGTGCTACTTTGTATTTCATAGTTGGCAGCGTGTTATCTTTGGTTTTGTAACGCTGTTTGTGGTAAGCTTTGTGCTGGATTATACGGTAAATGCAGCAAGGCGTTCGGTGCAGTTCTTCATCTTCTCGAAGAAGTATGCTGATATTGCCGACGAAATAAACCATCGTGCTCATCGTGGCGTTACCGTGCTGGATGGTCATGGATGGTACAGCAAGCAGGAGCAGAAGGTACTGGTGGTACTAACCCCAAAGCGCCAGAGCGTGGAAATCTTCCGCCTGATAAAGAGCATCGACCCAGATGCCTTTGTATCGCAAAGCTCGGTAGTAGGTGTGTACGGACAGGGATTTGATAGAATCAAGGTTAAAGTTTAAAGTTTAATATTAGACTACAGACAACGGACAACAGACAAAACTTAAAATAAAAGGCGGAGATTTCTCTCCGCCTTTATTATTGACATGCGCCAAAGGCGCCGACTGTTGTCTTAGTTGAAGTAGTACAAGAATGTAGCTACACCTTCCAAAGCCTTCTTCTTTTCACCTTCGATATCGATAATGAACTTGATTTCAGTCTTTGCAGTACCACGAAGGTTTACCAAAGAATCCATCCAGGCAGTAAGGCGAATGCGCTGACCAACCTTTACAGCCTGGCCAAACTTCATCTTGTCCATACCATAGTTAACCATCAGCTTAATGTTATTAACCTGGATGATTTCCTGCCACAGGTATGGCAACAAAGAAAGTGTAAGATAACCATGAACGATAGTGCCCTGATAAGGACTCTCTACCTTAGCACGCTCTACATCTACGTGAATCCACTGGTGGTCGTTTGTAGCGTCAGCAAACATATTTACACGCTCCTGATCAATCAATATATACTCAGACTGACCAATCTGCTGGCCTACCAGCTTCTCAAATTCTTCGTAAGAATTAACTACTGTCTTTTCCATTATGATGTGTTTTTGTTCTTTTATCTAAATTCAAAAGGCAAAATTAGAGCATTTTCATGAAAGCGCAAAATTTTCAATAAAAAAACTATAAATGCCAAGACCGTTGTCTGTTGTCTGTAGTCCGTTGTCGTTGCGAAGCAACTATAGCTCCTTACACTCTTGTATCCATAATGCACTTGAGGCATCACTAGGCATACGCCAATCGCCACGAGGACTAAGGGTGATGCTACCAACCTTAGGACCATCTGGCAGGCAACTGCGCTTGAACTGCTGACTGAAGAAACGCCAGCAGAAGGTGCGCAACCATTTCTTAATGGTATCGTCATCATAACTGCCAGCAAATGCACGTTGTGCCATGACATAGATCTTGGCAGGGCGGAATCCATAGCGCATGAAGTTGTAGATAAAGAAGTCGTGCAACTCGTAAGGTCCCACATTGTCCTCGGTAATCTGTGCAATCTGTCCGTCTTGTGTAGGAGGTAGCAATTCAGGACTGATAGGTGTATCTACAATATCGAGCAATGTGGTTCGTGTAATTTCATCTTCCTCGGTCATGGCAACCCATTTCACCAAGTGGCGTACCAGGGTTTTAGGAATAGAGGTGTTTACACCATACATGCTCATGTGGTCGCCATTATAGGTAGCCCATCCCAGTGCAAGCTCTGAAAGGTCGCCTGTGCCTACTACAATGCCATTTACCTGATTTGCCACATCCATCAGAATCTGTGTGCGTTCGCGTGCCTGTCCGTTTTCGTAGGTAATATCGTGCACGTTGATGTCGTGTTCAATGTCCTTGAAGTGCTGTGTAACGCTTTCTCGGATTGAAATCTCACGAATGGTAATACTCAGTCCCTTCATCAGCGAAATGGCGTTGTTATAGGTTCTGTCGGTAGTTCCAAATCCAGGCATGGTAATGCCAACGATGCCTTTTCGTGGCAAATCCAGCATATCGAATGTGCGAACGGTAACCAATAATGCAAGGGTAGAATCCAATCCACCTGAAATACCAATTACGGCACTCTTACTGTTAATATGATGCAATCGTTTTGCTAAGCCCTCGCACTGAATATGGAAAATTTCCTCACAACGCTCGTCCAGTTTGTTGCCTGTAGGTACAAAAGGATGGGGATCGAAGGTGCGGGTTAGCGTCATATCTTCAGAGATAAACGATTCGCTGGAAATGATGTTATAATTTTCTGTATCGTCGCAGTTACGTATATTCTCACCAAAGGTGGTGTTGATACGTCTTTCTGTGCGAAGCTTCTCAACGTCAATCTCACTGATGATAAGCTGTTCATTCAAGCTGAAGCGCTTGCTTTCTGCTATCAGTGAGCCATTCTCATAAATATAGCCATTGCCGGCAAATACAAGGTCGGTGGTAGATTCTCCAAATCCGCAGCTGCTGTAAACATAACCTGCCAGGCAACGTGCACTTTGCTGTGCAATAAGCGAGCGCAGGTAGTAGTTCTTGCCGATACTTTCGTTGGTGGCACTCAGGTTAAAGATAACTTCGGCACCCTTCAGCACAAGGTTGCTGCTTGGTGGAATGGTGGCCCAAAGGTCTTCACAGATTTCAATACCAAATGTGCACTGTGGCGTGCGTACCAGCTGATGAAGGCCCATTGGAACGTTTTGTCCGCAGTAGCGGATTTGTGTATCAGGGTGATTCTTTCCACTGGTAAACCAGCGTTTTTCATAAAACTCCTTGTAGTTGGGGAGGTATGTCTTTGGAACAATGCACAACACTTTTCCCTTCTGCAATACAAGTGCACAGTTCAGTAGAGTACCGTTATGTGCAATGGGTGCACCAATGATGGTAATGATGTCCAGTGAACGGGTAGTGTTCAGCAGGTTCATGATGCACGACTCGGTTTCGCTAAGCAGAATATCCTGATGGAATAGGTCGGCACAAGTATATCCGGTGATGCACAACTCTGGGAAACAGATGATTTCAACTCCTTTTCCTGCAGCCTGTAATGTAAGGCTTTCAATTTGTTGTGTGTTGTAAAGGCAATCGCCCACCTTTAAGCTTGGAACGGCGGCTGCCACTTTCACAAATCCCCAATTCATTTTTTTGCGGTTTTATGTTTTGTGGTTTTATAACCTTATAAATATTTAACGTGACAAAGGTACAACTTAAAATCCAATTATGGAATTTTTATAGTAACTTTGCAGCATCATTCACAAAATAAGCAAAACTATGATACAATTTCAATGTGATTATAACGAAGGCGCTCATCCACGAATTATGCAGCGCTTGATGGAAACCAACATGATGCAAACCAAGGGCTATGGTATGGATCCTATCTGCGAGCATGCTCGCGAGCTGATTAAGGAAGCATGTCAGGCACCTAATGCAGATGTACATTTCCTGGTTGGTGGAACACAGACAAATGCAACAGTAATTTCTTCAGTATTACGTCCTTACCAGGGTGTTTTATGCGCACATTCAGGTCATATCAATGTGCATGAGACAGGTGCCATTGAGCACAGCGGACATAAGGTTCTGGGTTTGCATGCCAAGAATGGCTTGATTACCGCAGCACAGGTAAAGGAAGCGCTTCGCAGTCATTACGAAGACGATGACGAACCAGAGCACATGGTTCAGCCTGGCATGGTTTACATCTCTTACTCATCAGAATACGGTACCCTTTACACCAAGGCCGAGATGGTTGCTATCAAGGAGGTTTGCCAAAGCTATGGCGTGCCATTGTTCATTGATGGTGCTCGCTTGGGGTATGGCTTGACATCAGACATGAGTGATGTTACGCTGCCAGAGCTGGCACAGATTGCCGATATGTTCTATATTGGCGGTACCAAGCAGGGTGCACTGTTTGGCGAGGCACTGGTAATTATGAACGATGCCTACAAGAAAGATTTCCGCTATAATCTAAAGCAGAATGGTGGTATGTTAGCAAAGGGCAGATTGCTGGGTATTCAGTTCGAGACATTGTTTACCGATGGCCTTTATTTCGAGATTGCACGTCATGCCAATGAAGAGGCTATGCGTATCAAGAAGGCACTGCAAGATGCTGGTTATGAGTTCTTGATGGATAGCTACACTAATCAGCAGTTCCCAATTCTTCCTTTGGACGTGTACGAACGCGTGAGCAAGGATTTCTTGTTGAGCTATTGGCAGAAGGTAGATGATACCCATGTGGCAGCACGTATATGTACCAGTTGGGCAACATTGCCAGAAAACGTAGATAAACTGTTGGAAGCTTTAGTATGAAGTATATATTAGGCCTAGTTTTTGCATTGCTCCTTGGCATTTCAGAAAATGTCATGGCACAAGGTGATGTGAAGTTTGTAAAGGTGAAGGAGATGCGCAAGCTGCTGCGAAATGATAAGCAGAAAGATGCAGAAAACCTGATCAAGAAATTCTTCACAGATGCCAAGAAGGATGAGGTGCGTGATAGTGCAGAGTACTATTACCTAAATGGCATGTTGAGTCACTACAAGTGCAAGAAGGAAAATACAAAGCTATATCTTCCTAATGTAAAAGCAGATACAGTGGCTTATTTCAAGGCACTGTATGATATGTACGACCAGTTTAGTCGCAGTTATCCTAAGATTAAGAACACAGAGCATGCAAAGCATCTAAAGCGAATCTTTGAGGAATACAGCGACAATCTGGATAGGGGTGGCAACTTCTATCTGCAAAAGAATGACTACAAGCAGTCGTTTCGCTATTACACCATGTATATCAAGGTTGTAGAGGATTCAATTCTTGCTCCTCGTGATAGCATGGATAGTAGGGTGTTCTACAATGCCATCTTCTGTTCATACAAGCAGAAGAATCACGCATTGGTGAACTCTATGGCAGAACAGAGCATTAGAAAAGGTTACTTGAACGAGGAAATCGACTTGATGAACTGCGAGGCGCTCAGTGCCATGGGAAAGACAGACAAATGGGTTGCAGCGCTGAAGGCTAGTATTAAGCGTAATCCAAGTCAGTTCTTCTTTTATGCTTCATTGATAGATTATTATATCAAGAATGACCAGAGCGAAAAGGCATTGAAATATGCCGATGAACTGGTGGCAGCCGAACCAAATAACTATCTGATGACCTTTATCAAGGGTCATGTCTTTGAGCATCTAAATCGCCCTGAGGAAGCATTAGAGTGGTTGCAGAAATCATATGAAAAGAAGCCCGACTTTACTCCAACACTCACTATGCTGGGTAGTTGCTACATTCAGCTGGCAGAGAAACTTTCTAAGTCAAAGGTTAGGCTAAGTGCCGAGGAACGTAATCAGGTGAAGGTTTACTACACCATGGCTCGCCAGTATCTGGAAACTTGCCGTAAGCAAGAACCCAAGAAGAAAGAACTCTGGGCACAAAGTTTATATAAGGTGTACTACAACCTGAACGAAGGTGAAGCCTTGGAGGAGATTGAAAAGCTGATTGAGAAATAAATCTATCTATTACAGATTTTCTTGAAGTCGCACCATTCACAGGCATGTGTATCCTCGGCCTGTGTAAAGGGAACATCTGCATTGTAAACCTCTTCGAGTAAGGTTTTTAGCAAACTGCGATATTCATCTCCACACTGCTTTTCAAAGTCTGTAATTACTACTTTTTGATTTTTGCTACCTAGTTCTATCTGTGGGGTATAGTCTTTCCCGGCAGCCTTCTGTATGTAGTAAAGTGCTGGCGTTACTGGCAATGCGTCCTTTACCTGAATGGCATAGAACATTGCCTGGAAAATCTGATAGGCACGCTTGGCATTGTGCTCAAACAACTTGGCAATGCTCTCTGTCTTCTGGATAGAAGAGCTTGTCTTATAGTCGATGATACGAACGGAGCGCACACCCTCGGCATTGGTATATTCATCTTTTCTATCAATGTTTCCACCAATGTTGATGAGATGTTTTTCCCCGTTTATCTCGATAGGGAAAGTGTCCTTGATAGGCATTTCCAATCCTAGGATGCGGAAAGGAACGTTCTTCAAATCGTTCTTCAACAACTCGGTGAGGTATTGAAGCAGCACATGATGAATCAGCTGCTGAATACCGTTAAGGGTAGGCAATGGTGCCTTATATAGAAATGCAATGTACTCTGGAGAATCCTTATCTTTCCTGTCTGCTGCCAGATTGAAAAGATTCTCTTTCATTGAGAAACTCACAATTTCCATAAGGTGTATCTTGTTTTTCTGAACTCCTTTTATATCTTCTTCCCAGATATCCCCTTTTCTGCGTGCACCTAACTCCATATAAACCAATTCGGCACAGCGGTGGAAAAGCGTTCCGAACAGGGCATTGTCTATCTCATCTGTTACCTTGTCGGCTGGTTTAATTTTGGCTACATACTGAAAATAGTATTGCAAGGTACAGTCAAGGTATGTCTTTAGTGCAGATGGAGATAAATAACTCCTCTGGTTGTTTTGCAGCATTTGCTGAACAATCTCTGGCGTTTTATCTACACTAATCTTTCTAGGTGGTTCAATATGCTGATTACTTTGCAGTGTCTTGATAACGAACTGGTGATTTTGTGGATGTTCAACCAGATACTGCTGCATGAAACGGCTCATTTCACCTTTTTGCAATCCTTCTGTGTTGCTGTTATATAATAAGGTAACTTTTTCTGCTCGCTGAATGAGGCGATAGAAATAGTAGGCATACACGGCAATTTTCTGTTCGATGAGAGTCATGCCAAAGGCACGTCGCAGATTATAAGGTACAAAACTAGCTTCGGAAACCGATTTTGGCAACATGCCTTCGTTTACAGATAGCATGATGAGGTGCTTGAAATCCAGATTACGTGTTTCGAGCACACCCATTACCTGTAAACCAATGGCAGGTTCACCATGGAATGGGATACTCATGCAACTCATCAGTTGATAGATGAAGCGTACCAGTGTGCGAGTGCGAACTGTCAAGATGTGTTGCTGCATCAGATTAGTGAGACGAGTGATAAGTGCAGAAGTCTTGTAAAGTGCCTCTTGGTAAAGAGGAGTGAAATTCTCATCTGCCAACTCTTCTTGCTGTTGCCATCTGGTAGCCAATGCTTCTAGTTGTTGCTGGATATATGTGAGTAGCAACTCTGGTTCCTTGGTGTGTATAAAACTAGGGAATAGCAAGGTAAGTGCTTCATCCTTCTGTAGTTCTTTGCTTTCAGGAAAGAAGCGGTGATTCTTCATCAAACCTTCTGCAAGTTCATTGCTCTGCGAACTGAGAATTCTGCTGTATGGATGTTGCAGCAAGTGATAGACAGGTTGCAGACGGTAGCATGATTTTGCTTCGTTGAATCCTTCAAGGTATAGAGAGCATAGTGCCTGAACAAAACTGAAGATAGGGGTATCACTTAGTGGAAATCCCATGGTGATATTCAGGTTCTGTACCTTTGATGGGAGTGAATGCAATACGGGTTCCAACAAACTTTCATTGCAGAGTACAACAGCAGTTTCGTTTTCCTGCTCTGTGAGGTTCTGCTCTAGCCATGGTGTTATGTGGCGTACCTGCGCATTTTCCGTAGAGGCGGAAATATATTCCACCTGCTTTGGATTTGACATGTGCTGAAAAGCTTCTTTCTCTTTCAGTTCATTGCCAAAACGCAGTATGTTGCGGGTAAGGAACAATCCTGCTTCATTATGGTGGTAGTATTCATCATAATCCCAATAGAAGAGTGCCTTGCCAAATTCTTGCACTTTCTGGAATAGCATCTCCTCAACCTTATTCAGTACATTGAAACCTACAAATACATATTTCTTTGCAGTAAACTGACTGGCGTTAAGGTTGTTGACCACTTCACGATAGAGTGCTCCCTCGTAAAGGATGTTCTCCTTTCTGAGGTTTTCATTGTATTGTGTATATAACTCTCCTAATATGTTCCATAGGGTGGTGAATGTCTTCTGCAGCTCGGTGCGATCAAACTGAAACTTGCCAAAGAACTGACTGAGTGCCTCTTTCTGCTCTTCATCAAGGAAACTATCGGGGTCGGAATCCAGATTCCTCAAATCCCTTAGGTTCTGGAAAAGCACCTGACTATCCACCATGTTCTTGTCAACGTCATCAAAGTCGCTTAGCAGAATCTCTCCCCATCCATAGAACTTGTCAAGAGGTTCGTCTGTTTCGGTTTTCTGCGTGAGCTTGAGGTAAATAGGGTAGAGCTGGCATACCAAGCGGATGTGATCACCCACTTCGCGTGAAGATAAGCTGCGAAACAATTCAGAGATAGTGGTATATTGTGGTGCCCATATTGGTTTTTCGCTATACGATACCAAGTGTTCATTCATGAAAAGACTGGCACGCTTGTTAGGGAATACCACAACAATATCGGAAAGATTGTTTCCGAATTGCTGGATAAGGCTGCTTGCTACATGATTTAAGAATGTCTTCATACCGCTTATTCTACTTCATCCACCACATTATCATATACAAACCACAGGTAACCCTTTACATTGGTATGTCCCATTTCCTTTAGCAATTGCATATATTCCTGTACCTGATACAGATAACTGCGCTTGGGCTTACCAAATTTAAAATCTACCACAACGGTTTCTCCATCTTTTTCCATCACTCGGTCGGGGCGCTTCTCTTGTGCTTTACCACCTACTTTCTTTAAGATAGCACACTCGTTTGTTACCTTCCAATTACCCGAGAACCAGTCTTTTACCTGTGGATTACTCAATCCTTTTCTAATCAGTTCACGCAGTTTTTCTGCCGATGCGATCTCACCATCAAATTCTAGTTGGTGAAGAGTTGGTTCAATGTCTTTTTCACTACGGATGGTAGAGAAAATGCGGTGCAACAGCAAACCTTGCTGTAGATTGAAATCTTGTGCAATCTGCTCAGGTGTAATATCTTGGTGCTTTTCAATGAACTGCTGACTTTTACCAGATTGACGGAAAGAAATCTTTGCTCTTCCGCTGTGCATCTTCACCTTTTCTATAATAGGATGTATGTCGAATGGATTTTCGCTCGTTTCCTCTTCCTTTTTCTCTGTTTGATGGAAGGCTCCTTTCACGAATACAAAATCATCTTCTGCAGAAGGAGATTCTCCCTCGCAGAGAACATGCCAGATAAGGTCGGAAACAGTATTCCATCCTACAACAGGTTTTGCATCTTTTTTATTGTTTTCTTTCTTTGTCTTCAACTCTCCAATAACAAACATGTTATCACGAGGACGTGTAAAGGCTACATACAAAAGGTTAAGGTTATCAATCCATTGCTGCAGCATTTCATCCTGATATTCATCCTTGAAACTGCTGTCTTTCAGTGATTTGCCAAAAGATACAGGAACTATTGGAAGTTGATTGATTTCAGGATCGGTGGTAGGACACCACAGAATATCATTGTATTTGCTAAGTTCCCAATTGCAGAAAGGAATAATCACATTAGGATATTCCAATCCCTTTGATTTATGAATAGAAAGGATGCGAACACCTTGAATCTGTCCTGCAGGAATTGTTTTGTTCTGCAAAATCTCTTCCCAGTATTTCAGGAATGAAGGAATATCGTTGGCATTGTTTCTTAGGTAATTCATCACTTCATCCAGAAAATACAGCAGGTAAGATTCCTGCTTTTCCATTTCATGAATTGAGAAGATCTCAATGAGTTGTTCTATCAGTTCATACAAGGGTAGCATGTACAGCGTTTCAAGATGCTGACTGAATGCTTCAGGTAGTTCTCCCAACAGATATTTAGCCAATGCATCATCAGGATTCTGCAACAATGTAAGTGCATTGATAATCCTATTTACCGCTACTGAAGCACTTAACCTAAATGCTTCATCAGAAACAATAGGTACCTGCGGCATATGATCAGAGAAATACTGAGCTACGGTAGGAATATGCTTGTTAGCACGTACCAGGATGGCAATATCAGTCATTGGCACTCCTTGGCAGAGCATTCCTTCAACCGTTTGTGTAAGTTTCTCAAGCACTAACGTATCAAAATCCTCATCCTTACCTGCTTGCAGAAGTGATATCTTCACCAAACCTTTATCGGCATTTTTAGGTAATATGCTTTGAGCAACATCATGATATGCCAATGCTATTTTGTTGGTGTAGGATTCATTCAAACCCACGTTTCCTCCTTGTTCCTGCAATAGTGCAGCAGCATTCAGGAAGAAATCATTGTTGAAGCCGATAATGTTTCCTAAGCTGCGGAAATTTGTGTCCAAGGGAACTTCTACTATATTGTTGGCATTAGGCAACTCTTTCCTCATGCCCGAAAGAATACTCCAATCACCACTTCTCCATCGGTAAATGCTTTGCTTCACATCACCCACAATTAAACTGGAGTTTCCCAAGGAAAGACATTCTATCAGCAGTGACTTGAAATTGTTCCACTGCATGCGAGAGGTATCCTGAAACTCATCTATCATCAAGTGATGGAATTGAGTACCCAGTTTTTCAAAGATGAAAGGAGCATCACTGTCTTTAATCAATGTGTTTAACAGAAGGGGAGTGTCTGCCAAAAGGAAACGGTTGGTTTCACGACAAAGATCGTTCAGGCAACCGTGAATAGCATTCAGCAGCATCAGCTCATTATAGTTCTTCAAGATAGCTTCGCAAGTAGTAATCTTCCTGACAGCTTCCTTTCGAATCTCCTCGCACTTAAGCATGATTTGTCTCCATTTTTCTGCATTCTCGTTGATGACTGATTGGTTGTCAGTTCTACCTGCCCAACCACTGGCACCTTCCATCATCTTCAGGGTATTGCTTTTAAGAAGATTGTCGTCATCTAAAGTGCCCTTTTGAATCTTGAAGAAATAGTTGATGCCACTGTTGCCTTTCCCTTTAAAATCATCAAGACTAAGTTGTAGATTGTTGAAATCATCCATGAACAACTGCACATTGTATAGCAGTGGATCAAGAGCGTTATTCTTGATGGCTTGTAAGGTTTTCTTATATTGTTTGGCAAATTCATTCTCGCTCAGTTTCTTCTCAATTTCTGAGCTGTGGTTTTGGTAATCTTCCTTGAATAGATTCTTAGAGAAAGTTTTTAATCCTTTTCTAATATCCCAGCTTTTGCTATCAGAGATGTTTTCTCCGATAAATTCCTGTATCCATTTGATTTCCTGGCACTCGGATGTGAGTTGTTCAAGCATTTTGTCAACAGCTTCCTCTATGGCACTTGTTGAGTCAAGATCGATGTTAAGGTTGTTGGTAAGCTGCAATTCGTGCGCAAGATTACGCATTACTGTTTGGAAGAATGAGTCGATGGTTTCTACATGAAAAAAAGTAAAATCATGTAGGATCTTATTCAAGGCAATCTGAGCATTTTCCCTAATCTTCTTTTCAGAAAAATTGGGTAGTGCTTGATGAATCTTCTCGAAATAGTTCTTTGAACTCTCTAGTGAATATCCAATTCCATACAGCTGTGAGAGTATGCGCAGTTTCATCTCTGCGGTAGCCTTATTGGTAAAGGTTACTGCTAGTATGTGTCGATAATTCTCGGGTGATTTTATCAACAGAGTTATGTATTCTACGGCTAGGGTAAAGGTTTTTCCAGAGCCTGCAGAGGCTTTGTATATGACAAGTTGTCCCATTATAACTTTACGTCGTTGTAAAGATATCTCTTAATGCTTTTCTTGGCAGTTTTTGCAAATTCTGCTGACCATATAACGATTCTTGAAATCTGGCTGTAGGTTTCCAAATCTCTGTTTACTGCCAATCGATTGTTCTCGATTTGCTGCTCAATTGCCTGCTTTTTCATATTTTTGGTTTCGTTAGCATCCAGATAGGTCAAGGCAATTAGTTTGGAATCACGCATCAACACAACGCTTTCACTAATTAAAGGAAGGTTGTTCAACTTACTTTCAATTTCTTCGGGATAGATGTTTTGTCCGCTACCCGAAAGCAGCATGTTTTTGCATCTTCCCTTGATGAAAAGGAAGTTATTCTTGTCGATGGTTGCCATATCACCTGTGTGCAACCAACCGTCGGCATCAATGGTTTGGCGTGTTGCTTCTTCGTTTTTGTAATATCCCACCATTACATTGTCGCCACGTGTAAGTAATTCACCAGGGATATGCTCTGGATCAGGAGAAAGGATTTTTGCTTCCATTCTGTCGGCAATGCGTCCACAACTGCCAAATGGTTCTTCATCCCAGTGTCCTAATGAAATGATAGGGCCACACTCTGTCAAACCGTATGCTCCGGTAACATGGAAACCAATATTGCGAAGGAATTTTTCTATTTCTGCATTCAATGCTGCACCACCAACGATAATCTCACGGAAATTACCACCAAAGATTTCCTCGGTTGCCTTGCGTGCCTTTTCTTTCATCTTCTCGCTTACGATTGGCAAACGCAGTAACAGTTTCCCTAAGCGGGTATCTATTTGTGGCAAAATCTCCTTGCGAACAATCTTTTCCAGAATCAAAGGTACGCTGCAAATTACTTTTGGACGGATTTGCGAGAACGAACTTGAAATGATTTGAGGTGATGGAGTACGTGAAAGGAACCAGAGGTGTGCACCCGACACTAAACCGCAAAGGCAGTCGAATGTCATGCCAAATACATGTCCCATAGGAAGAATGGCAACTACCTTATCACCAGGTTTTAATCCCAATCCAGCACCAACAAACTCAACATTTGAACGAATTGAGCGGTAGTTCAGCATAACACCTTTTGAGAAACCTGTTGTTCCGCTGGTGTAATTGATGATGGCAAGTTCATCGGGTGTATCAGGGGTGAAATTCACATTCTCTGGCAAGAATTTGGTGGGGTATTTCTCTCCGAAAAGCTCGTTAAGATGCTCACGTGCATAGGTGAGTTTTTCTTTTCTTGAAAGTTTCAGAGAAAAGTCGGGTAAATAAATAATACCTTCCAATGCAGGCATAGCCTCAGGATTCAGCTGATCCCATACCACATTTCCACAGAACAAGAGTCTTGCTTCAGAGTGATTGACAATATTGTGAATGTTATCTTCCTTGAATTCATGAAGAATAGGGACAGCCACGGCACCATAGGTCATGGTTGCCAGCAATGCCACACACCAGTTTGAGGTGTTTCGTCCACAAATGGCAATCTTGTCGCCCTTCTCAATGCCTGCGTGATAGAAAAGGATGTGCAGTTTTTCAATCTTACGTGCAACATCTTTGTATTGTAGGGTTGCTCCCTTGTAGTCGGTAAGTGCTTTTAGATCCCAATTATTGCGTAGGCTTTGCTCAATTAGGGTTATATAACTCTCTGGCATGTGCTGTCTTAGTTTTGATTTTTGCTCAATTCTTTGAATAATGTGCACAAATTTACACTCACAATTGCATGTTTCCTAATAATCGTTAAGCATATTAAGAACATTTAACTACTTTCCAAACCTTGTTTTTATGCTATCTGTATATGCCAACTTTCGTAAAATATGCTTTATAGCATAAAAAATGCGTATAAAATATGTGTGATGTGATAAATTTTGTGTAATTTTGCACCCGATTATCAAAGAGGAGTATTAGTTTTCTAGGAAAAGATGAGTAACGAAGCTTTAAAGCCAGACTTTATTTTTGAATCCAGTTGGGAAGTTTGCAATAAAGTCGGAGGTATATATACAGTGCTCTCAACAAGAGCAAAGACACTGCAGGATGCCAAGAAAGATTGTGTAGTTTTTATTGGTCCTGATTTTTGGGAAGGTAAAGAGAATCCGCTGTTTATCGAGGATAAGAAACTGTTTGGCAAGTGGACCAAGCAAGCGGAATTAGATGGTCTAAAAATTCGCACAGGTCGTTGGAATATCCCAGGACAACCATTGGTTGTCTTAATCGACTTTAAACCATTTTTCGAAATCAAGAATGATATTTACGGTTGGTGCTGGAATAATTTCCATGTAGATTCATTGCACGCCTATGGCGACTATGATGAGGCAAGCATGTTCTCATATGCCGCAGGTCGTGTGGTAGAAAGTTTCTACAAGTTCAGTCTTGCTGGAAAGAAAGTTGTTTATCAGGCACATGAATGGATGACAGGCTTGGGTGCCTTGTATGTTCAGAAGAATGTTCCTGAGGTAGCAACCATCTTTACTACTCATGCAACTTCAATAGGTCGCAGCATTGCTGGTAACAACAAACCTTTGTATGATTACCTTTGGGCATATAACGGTGACCAGATGGCAGGTGAGTTAAATATGCAGAGCAAGCACTCTATTGAGAAGCAGACAGCACATCACGTGGATTGCTTTACTACCGTGAGTGACATAACTGATAACGAGTGCAAGGAATTACTTGACAAGCCTGCAGACGTAGTATTGCCTAACGGTTTTGAAAACGATTTCGTTCCAGTAGGAGCAGCTTTCACAGCCAAGCGCAAGAAAGCACGTGCTCGCTTGCTGGAAACTGCAAACAAACTGTTGGGAACCAATTGGGGGGATGATACCCTGATTCTGGCAACTAGCGGCAGATATGAATTCAAGAACAAGGGTATTGATGTTTATATCGAAGCTATGAACCGCTTGAGCCGTGATAGCAGATTAGAGAAGAATGTGCTGGCATTCATCAATGTTCCTGGATGGGTAGGCGACCCTCGTCAAGACCTGCAGGAGAGAATGAACAGCAAGGAAAGCTTCACTACTGCTCTGGAGTGCCCAATGATTACTCATTGGCTGCACAACATGAACCACGATCAGGTGCTGGAT
>JAGHTY010000124.1 GCA_018065125.1 Candidatus Minthousia equi | reverse complement strand
GTCCCCAGAACAACTTGCGAGCATCAGCAGAGTAGGCATCATAGAATGAACCCACATAGCCCTGGCCTACCCAGTCCTTGATGTTGTCCTTCACAGCCTGCATATACATCCAGCCCTTGTTCTCAAACTCCTTGAAGTGCTCGGTAGTCTTGTAGAACTTAGGCCAGCATGAAATCATGTAACGACCGTGCATGGCGTGGATATCATCCAGCATCTTCTGAGGATCCTGGAAACGCTTAGGGTCAAAGTCGTGTGAACCCCAGTCGTCCTCACGCCAGTAGAACCAGTCCTGAACAATGTTGTCGATAGGCAGCTTGCGGTCGCGGAACTGCTTCAGTGTGCCCACAATCTCATCCTGTGAAGCATACTTCTCCTTGCTCTGCCAGAAACCCATCAGCCACTTAGGCATCACAGGCGCCTTACCGGTAAGGGTGCGGTATCCATGTATAATCTCATCCATGTCGTCACCGGCAATGAAGTAGTAGTCCATGTCGGGAGTCATCTCGCTCCAGAAACTCAGCTTGTTCTGCTCTTCCTCGCTAACAGGCGCCATAGCACGCAGGCTGCAGTAGCTCTCGCCACCATCTGGCATCCAGTCAATCTTCAGGTGCACCTTCTTGCCAGCCTGCATAGGGAAGGCAAACTTGTGCGAGTTAGGGTTCCATGCCGTACGCCAGATTTCAGGAACCACCTCCTTGCCATCCATATACACCTTGGTATAGCCAGCATAGTACAGAAGGAATCGGTAGGTAGCGGTGCGTGGAGCCTCGATGTCGCCCTCGAAGTAAACATGCGAACCAGCACGCTGGAAACCAGCAGGGAACTTGTCCTGCATAAAGATATTGTCGTAGTACAGTGAATCCTCGCGGCGAACGATAGTCTCCTCGCTTGGCTTCAAAGGGATGTAGGTACCAGTAATGGCACCTTCCTTGCCGTCTTTGTCATACAGCTTAAAGGCACGGTGCAGCTGCTGGTAGTCGGTAGGACTTCCCCAGCGCGCCAGCGAATAGGTATCCCACAAAAGGCCGTAGCCCTTGTTACTCATGATGAAAGGAATAGAAACCTTGGTGTTATACTGGTATAACTCCTCGTTCTTGCCCTTGTAGTTCATTTCACCTGCCTGGTGCTGACCCAATCCGTAGAAAGCGTCGTCATCAGCACTCTTGAAAACGGTGCGATAGCTCCATCCGCTCTTTGTAACCTGCTTTCCAAAGCCATCGGTCTGTGTAGCGGTGTAAGGACTAAACTGCTTGCCGTTCTGGTCTTCCTGCAGCAGCACCTTTCCGTTCAGGTCGGTAAAGGTAACCTCACCGGTAGTCTTGTTTACAATAGCCTTGATGGCACTTGTAGCCACCACCACGTTCTGTGCATCCTCGGTAACCTTATACTTTACCTTTGTGTTCTGAGGAACCACAGCCAGGCTGGCAGGCTTTGTTGGGAACTTGGCTTCGGGAGTAGCCTCTACGCGGATGATCTTCTCACCCATCACTTCCAGGCGAACCTTCTTCACACCATTCTCCTGTGAAGAATTGACTGATACTGTAATGCCATTCTTGCTCTTGTCGTAAGCCAGTGCATTGCTTGCGCCCAGCATGAACAGCGACAGTGCTAATAAAGTAAATTTTCTCATTATATATTATATTTAAGTCTACGAGTCAACAAGTCTACGAGTCAACAAGTTGTCGCTTCGCTCCAGCTTAAAAAGTTTAAGGAGTTTGAGAAGTTGAAGCCTCCCCTACCAAGGATTTCTGTCCCCCGATAACGGGGGTGTAAAGACTATTGAAGGTTTGGAGGGGTATTTAACCCTTTAAACCTTTAAACTTTTAAACCTTTAAACTTTTAAAGCGCTCCGCGCTTATTCTCGGTTTGCACGCTTGCGCTCCAGATGATCCAGGATAATCTTTCGCATACGCATGCTCTTAGGCGTAACCTCTACCAGTTCATCCTCCTTGATGTATTCCAGTGCCTCTTCCAGCGAGAAGATCACAGGCGGAATGATACGTGCCTTGTCGTCACTTCCGCTGGCACGCATGTTGGTAAGCTGCTTGCTCTTGGTAACGTTAATCACCAGGTCATTGTCGTGCACATGCTCACCCACTACCTGTCCGGCATACACCTCATCCTGTGGGAAGATGAAGAACTTTCCACGGTCTTGCAAGTGGTCGATGGCGTATGCAAAGGCTGTTCCGCCCTCCATGGCAATCATCGAACCATTTGTGCGGCGGTCTATCTCGCCCTTGAAAGGCTGGTATTCCTTGTATCGGTGTGCCATGATGGCCTCACCCGCACTGGCAGTAAGCACGTTAGTACGCAGTCCGATGATACCGCGCGAAGGGATGTTGAACTCAATGTTCACACGGTCGCCGGTAGTTTCCATGCTGGTAAGTTCACCCTTTCGGCGTGTTACCATATCAATCATCTTGCTGCTATACTCCTCGGGCACGCTGATGGTAAGTTCCTCAATAGGTTCGCACTTCACGCCATCAATTTCCTTGTAAATAACCTGTGGCTGTCCCACCTGCAGTTCATATCCCTCGCGTCGCATGGTTTCAATCAGCACGCTCAGGTGCAGCACGCCACGTCCATACACCAGCCAGTGTCCATCCTGTTCTGCACGGTTCACGCGCAGTGCCAGGTTCTTGTCCAGTTCCTTGTCTAGTCGGTCCTGAATATGTCGGCTGGTAACAAACTTACCTTCTCGTCCAAAGAACGGACTATCATTAATGCAGAACATCATGCTCATGGTAGGTTCGTCAATGGCGATAGGAGGCAGTGGTTCAGGGTTTTCAAAGTCGCAGATGGTATCGCCAATCTCAAACTTGTCCAGTCCCATCACGGCGCAGATGTCGCCCGATGAAACCTCTTCGGTGCGTGTGCGTCCCAGTCCCTCGAAGGTATACAGTTCCTTCACCTTCATCTTTGCCATGGTTCCATCGCGGTGAGCCAGCGTAATGTTCTGTCCCTCCTTAATGGTGCCACGGTGCACGCGTCCCACGGCAATACGTCCGGTATAGTTGCTATAGTCCAGGCTGGTAATCAGCATCTGTGGCGTACCCTCCAGTCTTTTAGGTGCAGGTATATGTTCAATGATGGCATCCAGCAGTGGCAGAATGTTGTCGGTAGGAGTTTTCCAGTCGTCGGCCATCCAGTTGTTCTTGGCCGATCCGTATATAACCGGAAAGTCCAGCTGTTCCTCTGTAGCATCCAGTGCAAACATCAGGTCAAACACCATTTCATACACCTCTTCTGGTCGGCAGTTAGGTTTGCCCACCTTGTTCACCACCACAATAGGTTTCAGTCCTATCTGCAGTGCCTTTTGCAGCACGAATCGTGTTTGTGGCATAGGTCCCTCGAAGGCATCCACCAGCAGCAGGCATCCATCGGCCATGTTCAGCACGCGTTCCACCTCACCGCCAAAGTCGCTGTGCCCTGGGGTATCAATAATATTGATTTTTGTTCCCTTGTAGTCAATCGAAACGTTTTTCGACAGGATGGTTATACCGCGTTCGCGTTCCAGGTCGTTGTTATCCAGCACCAGTTCACCATTTGTCTTGTCATCGCGGAACAGATGTCCCGCCAGCATCATCTTGTCAACCAGGGTAGTTTTTCCGTGGTCAACGTGTGCAATAATTGCGATGTTTCTAATATCTTGCATATTATACCTTTGAAATCGGATGCAAAGTTACTGCAAGGTGAGCGGAATACAAAATAAAACTTCTTTTATTTTCGGGTTGCAATAGGTACAAAATCGTGTTACTACGGCAGGCAGCAAAATTCTCCTAGGCAGGAAACAAAATTCCGCAGGGCACGGAAAAAAATGTATTATAAATAGGAGTATTGCCAAATTTTCATGTTTTTTTGATTTATGACGAAAATAAATAGAGTATTATTGTAAGAGATATTCTATAAAATGTATCTTTGCAAGCAACAATAAACAACAATTTATTTATGCTAGTCAAAGTCTTTGGAGCAGCAGTCCAAGGCATTGAGGCAACCACTATTACAATTGAAGTAAATACCAGTCGCGGAATAAAATTCTTTTTGGTGGGTTTACCAGACACCTCCGTAAAAGAAAGCCATGAACGCATTGTTTCGGCATTGCAGTATAATGGATTCCGCTTTCCCACTACGCAGATAATCATCAACATGGCGCCTGCTGACATCAGAAAGGAAGGCTCAAGCTACGACCTTCCCCTGGCAATCGGCATAATGGCAGCAGCGGAAATGATAAATTCTGAGACAATATCCCACTACATGATCATGGGCGAACTGAGCCTTGACGGTTCACTGCAACCTATACGCGGAGCCCTGCCTATTGCCCTTCGAGCCAAGGAAGATGGCTTTGAAGGAATCATTCTGCCTCAACAAAATGCCAAAGAAGCTGCTGTAGTAAATGGTTTAAAAGTATACGGCGTAAGCAATATACTGCAAGTGATTAATTTCTTTAACGGTAAAGAACAATTAAAAGCAATGGAGTTTGATATTGAAAAAGAGTTTTTCAAACATCAAAGTCACTGTGAATTTGACTTTTCCGAAGTGAGAGGACAAAGCTTCATCAAAAGAGCTTTTGAAGTTGCAGCAAGTGGTGGTCACAACCTGATTCTGGTAGGTAGTCCAGGTTCTGGTAAATCCATGATGGCCAAGCGTCTTCCTGGAATTTTACCCCCTCTAACCTTGTCGGAAAGTGTAGAAACCACACAAATTCATTCTGTTGCAGGACTAACATGCCGTACAAGTTCTTTGGTTACTGCACGGCCATTCAGAAGTCCTCACCACAGCATTTCGTCCATAGCATTGGTAGGTGGTGGTCACATACCACAACCAGGAGAAATCAGTTTGGCACATAATGGTGTCCTATTTCTTGATGAACTACCAGAATTCAATAGGGCTGCATTAGAAGTTTTACGACAGCCACTGGAAGATCATAAAATCAGCGTATCACGAGCAACCTATTCGGTAGAATATCCTTGCTCATTCATGTTCATAGCCTCGATGAACCCATGTCCTTGCGGATATTACGGACATCCTACTAAGGAATGTGTCTGTGCTCCAGGGCAAGTACAACGATACATGAATCGTATTTCTGGACCTTTGCTTGACAGGATTGATATCCAGTGTGAAATTCAGCCGTTGCCTATCAATGATATTACAAATGCACACCCAGAAGAACCATCCGAATGCATACGCAAAAGGGTTATTTCCGCCAGGAAAATACAAGAAAAACGCTTTGAGAACGACAAAGGGTGCTACTGTAATGCGCAAATGACCGAGAAAATGATTCAAAAATACGCTCAACCAAACAAAGAGGGTTTGGAATTGTTACGAATGAGCATGAATCGTTTAAACCTCTCGGCACGAGCATACAGTCGTATTTTAAAGGTAGCACGAACTATTGCCGACTTAGATGCCAGCGATGACATTCTACCACACCATTTAGCAGAAGCAATTGCCTATAGAAAGATGGATCGCTCCTCCTACTAATTCCTTTCCTCCTCTTCTTCGTCGTGGGTTTGTTCCATGTAGGCAGAAGGCGAAACGCCATATTTCTGCTTGAACACCACGGCAAAGTAGCTGGCATTGTCAAAGCCAGTGCGTTCGGCAATCTCGGCAATGCTGTGGCGATGTTCGCCCAGCAGGCGCGCAGCCTCTTCAAGGCGCACGTTACGCACAAAGTCGCGCAGCGACAGGTTTGTCATCTCCTTCAGCTTGCGATACAGGTGCACACGGCTGATGCCTACAGCCTGCGTTACAAGGTCGTTATTAAGGTTTGGATTGCTAAGGTTGTCATTGATTACCTTCATGATGCGCTCCATCAGCTTTTCATCGGGCGATACCACATGGATAGGATCAAACTTGCCCTTCATGTTCTGATTGCCCTTGTAGATGTTCTTCAGCTGCTCGCGACCCTGGATAAGGTTCAGGGCAGTGCGCAGCAGGATATCCACATTGAATGGCTTGGTGATGTAGGCATCGGCACCATGCTCAAGGCCCTCGAGGTTATCCTCTTCACGGCTCTTGGCAGTGAGCAGAATCACTGGGATGCTGTTATAGCTGGTGTTCTGGCGGATGTGGCGCAGCAGGGTGATGCCATCCATTACCGGCATCATCACATCAGAGATGATAAGGTCGGGCACACGCTGGTGAAGTGCCTGAAGGGCCTCTTCGCCATTCTGGAAGATGCTAACGTGGAAACTCTGGCCCAGTTCGGTTTGCAGGTACTGCTGGATTTCCTTGTCGTCTTCTACCACATAGAGGTGCTTGTTGGTGCGAGGCCTGCTGCGATGTGGCTGAACAGGCTGCGCCGCTGCCTGCACAGGCGCTGGTGCTGCAGGCTGTGCCACGGGCTGGGTGGCAGCAGGTGCTTCTTTCAGTTCTTCGGGGCTGAGGTGCGCAAAGCCTAATGGCAGCAAGATGGTGAAGTGGCAGCCAGGACCATCGGTATTATTGGCCACGGTGATGGTGCCATGGTGCAACTGCACCAGGCTGCGGGTAAGGTTAAGGCCTATGCCTGTGCCCTGGGTTTTCTGGTTGGCCTGGTTATGTGCCTGGTAAAAACGGTCGAACAGCTTGTCGATGTCGTCGGGACTTAGGCCCGCACCGGTATCCTTTACGGTTAGCTGCAGCTGGCTGTGGGTTTGCTGCAGGTCGATGCTGATGCTGCCACCATCGGGGGTGAACTTAAAGGCATTGCCAATGAGGTTTACCAAAATCTTGTCGAAATTCAGCGGATCAATCCATGCTGGCATGATAGGCAGCTGGTGCGTGAGGCCCAGCGTGATGCCACGAGTCTGGCACTGGTCGCTGAAACCCTGGATGAGCTGGCGGATGTATTCTACCATCTCTACCTGGCTAAAGTGCAGCTGCATCTGGCCATGTTCTATCTTACGCATATCCATCAGCTGATTGATAAGCTGCAGGATGCGCTGTGCATTGCGGTTGATGAGCTGGTAGGCATTCTGGCGCTGGCTATCGGTATCGGTACTGATTAGGCGCTGCAAGGGTGAGAGGATGAGCGACATAGGGGTGCGGATTTCGTGACTGATGTTTACGAAATACTGCAGCTTGGCCTCGTTCATCTCTTCCTGGTACTTTTGGTGCAGGGCTGCCAAACGGCGTGCACGGCGTGCCATTACCCACCTGTGAACACCCAGCATGGCAGCTGCCAGCAGCAGCATGTAAACGGCATACATCCACCACGAGTGGTACCAGTAGTTACGGATGGTTACCTGAATGCTGCGCACGGGGCCATACGAGTCGAACTGCTTGGCACGCACCTGGATGTGGTAGGTGCCGGGCTCCATGTTGTTAAAGTTCAGGGTATATTCGCCTGTGCGAAGTGCCTTCCAGTCGCTGCCGTTCAGGGTATATTCATACAAGGTGCTTTCGGGATTGATGAAATTAAGGGTGCTGAGTTCAAGGCTGAAGTCGCAGTCAGCTGGGTCCAGCGTCAGCTGGGTGGCATTCCAGATGCTGCCCTCGTGGGTAACGGACTGGCCACCGCTGAGGGTGCTGGCAAAGGTTTCGCGACCATTTACATACAGGCCACTGATATATACCTGAGGTGCCTCGGCACTGGTAAAGATCTTGCGGGGGTCGAAGCTGCTAACGCCATCGGTGCCGCCAAAGAACATCACGCCCTGACTATTGGTAAAGGCGGCATTCTTGCTAAACTCATTGCTCTGCAAGCCATTTCCGCTGTAGTAGCTGAAGAACTCCTGCGTTTGGTATTTCATGCGGGTAACGCCACTGTTGGTACTAATCCAAAGGGCTCCGTTACCATCGTCTTGAATGCTCTGGATGGTGTTGCTGGCAAGGCCATCTTTCTGGGTAAAGGTCTTCATCTCGCCATTCACGGGGTTATAGCGAATAAGACCCTTGCTGGTGCCAAGCCACAGATGTCCGTCGGGGGTTTCGTGAAGGCAGATAACGGTTTGCCCTGGCAGGATGCGGTTTACGCCATGCAGCGGGGTGAGGAAACTGCCTGTGCCAAGGTCCATGGCTCCCAATCCATCGAAGGTGGCCATATACAGCACGTTTGAGCGACTGATATGGATGGCGTTTATCCAGCGGTTAGGGATGTAGTTGTGCGTATCGCTGAAAGTCTGTCCGTTCTCGCGCTTGGCAGTGGTGCTGATTTCTCCGGTGCCAAGGTTTATCTTCCAGATGCCATCACCCATGGTGGCTACCCAGATGTTTCCGGCATTGTCTTCCTTGATGGAGAAGACATTCTGCTCGGCTCCGTTAAACAGGGGCAGGTTTACCTTCTGAGCGCCTGACATGCCAGGACGCATCTTCCACAAACCTTGCTGCCAGGTGCCCAGCCAAAGGGTGCCCTGACTGTCGAGGGTCATGCTCATGACGGTATTAGGCATGGTGGCGCTGGGGGCAAAGTGCTGGCTGCCTTTATCGGTAACGGCATAGAGACCATCGTTATCGGTGGCTACCCATAGCGTGCCATCCTGCTGCTGCAAGAGCGACATGACGCAGGCTGTGCCGATGAAATTCTTAAGGGGTGAATGAGGACCGATGTTATCAAATCCTGTGGGGCGGTTTGGCAATACCACCACGCCTTTCTGGAAACAGCCCACCCATAGGTTTCCCTGCCTGTCGATAAGCATGGTGTGGATATTAAGCGAGCTGCCATCGATAGGACCTGCCACAATGCTGAAAGGTTCTACCTGGTAGTTCTGGATGTGGATGGCATAGGCGCCAAAGCCGTTGGTTCCTGCCAGAAGGGTGTTCTTGTTCTTGCCAAGAATGAGGCAACGAACTGGCAGGGATGCCATGCCGGGTACTGCGGTGCACTGGAAGGTGTTGGCATCTACCTGCCACACGCCACCATGGTCGCTGCCACACCAGATGTTGCCATCGTCGGCCTGAATCATAGAGGTTACCTGTTCGCCACGTATCACATCGGCACATACGCGCTGCCACTTTCCACCCTGGTAGAGCATGAGGCCACCCTCGGTACCAGCCCACAGGCGGCCCTTGGTATCCTGTATCATGCAAGGTAGCATGAACTGGTTAAGGCCCATGTTATCTTGCTGCAGGGTGAGGCTATCGGTTGTTTCATCCAGACGGAACAAACCGTTTCCGCTGGTATAGACAAGGATTTTCTTATCGGGTGTTTCAATGAAACCGTTTCCCTGGAAGTTATACTGACGACCATCTTCAAGAAACGCTGGTATTGTTTGCAGTGTTTCATTTTCGGGATGATACATAAGGATGTTCTGTGCCGAGCAGACAAAGATACGTCCCTTGCTATCCTGAAACGTGGTGCCAAAGATGCTGTTGCTGCTATCATCACGATACAGCACACGACGCTTGGCGCCATCCATGCGGTTCAATCCGTTTTCGGTTCCTATCCAGATGATTCCGTCGTTATCCTGAAAGATGTTATTGATCATGCTGCTAGAAAGATCTGTTCCACCGCGCAAGTAACGGCCCTGTGCATGTAACGGGGTATGGAACACCAGCAACAATGTTACGTAAAGTGCAATTCTTAGAATGTGTTTCATAGTGCATTATTGATTTTGGTACAAAAGTAATATAAAAGTTTAAAAGTTTAAAGGTTTAAAGGTTTAAAAGTTTAAAAGGAGACCCCCTCGGTCCCCCTTAAAGGGGGAAGTTGTCTTTTGACAACGGACAACAGACTACAGACAACAGACAAAATTGGTCTGAGACGAGAGCAGAGCAACAAACTTGTTAGATTGCAATGCCGAGACGATGGTCAATTTCAACAAAGTTAACGGACTCAATGAATAATTAATAATGAATAATGAATAATGGAATGTTCTTTTCTTTTTTGCTTACCTTGCTTGTTGACCCGTTGACTTGTTGACCCGTTGACTTTTCTTCCCCCTTTAAGGGGGACTGAGGGGGTCTAAAAAAAAGCAGAGTCCGTTTCACAACGAACTCTGCTAAGAAATGCACTTATCTACAATGGGGTTTCCCCCGAATTATCTGTCATCTTCGATGACGGTTTGAGGGGAGCCTACGGCTCCGGTTTGAAGAAACCTTTGGTTTCAGTTTGATGGAGCAAAGCTCCAGTTTGAATGGTACCTAACCGTTGCGAAGCAACATCAAACTGCCGAAGGCATCAAACTGCGCGAAGCGCATCAAACCGTCGCCAACGGCGACATCAAACCGTTGCGAAGCAACTTCTTACTTTCCCTGAAGACCATCGGCAAAGCCAGCATAAGTGTGCTTGCGATAGTACTCAAGATCCCAAAGACCAAGAGGTGAACCTGCACGCCAGCCACTGCCTTCTGGAGAATCGGTTGGAGCCCATACGCAGAAGCCCCACTGCTGATTAGCAGGAACCTTTGCAAGATAGGTCTCGATGTTCCACTTCCAGAACTCAGACATTGCCTTGTGCTGCTCTTCGGTAAGATCCTTGGTCATTACGTCGTTGTCGTTCTTGTCAACATAGCCCATATCGAACTCGCTAACGCGAATCAGCTTGCCGCTCTTAACCAAGATATCGTACATTGCCTCGATGTGCTTCTTCAAGTTATTCAACTGTTCAGCATTCTCGTAGTAAGAGATGTGCATCTGAGAACCGATACCATCGATCTTAGTCTTGCCATCTGCTTCCCACTTCTCGATCCACTTAACCAGTGAAGTAGCCTTCTTGTTATCATCCCACCATGACTCGAGGTTGTAGTCGTTAACGAACAACTTCAAATCCTGAGGACCATACTTGCGAGCCAAAGATACCACGGTGCGAACATAATCCTCGTCGCCCAGGTAATCCTGCCAGAAGAAGTCGGTGGTGTTATCTGCGCTGCCGTGCTGCAAGTCGTAGATGCCATCGCCATCGGTATCGGCACCACTGATAGGCTCGTTTACTACATCGAATGCAGTAACCTTGCCGTTACAAGCAGTCATCATGCCCTCGATCCAAGCATCCATAGCCTTGGTAAGGGTATCCTTCTTCTCTTCTGGAGTCTGAGGAATCATTGGAGCCATTGGAGTATCTGGCTTCTTGGTGATTTCGTCGCATTCCCAGGTAATATCATCGAAATAATAAGTATTCTCATCAGCAAGCTCGTTCAGGTTGAATGCAATTGAATGCATGCCACGACCAGCGCACTCGCCAGGGATGGTGCCTTCCCAAACGTAGGTCTGCCAAGAAGTAGTGAAGTTAACATCACCAATAGCAGCCCAGTGGATGTACTCGCCAGCACCTGCATGGCACTGAGTACTTGCCTTAGCTTCCTTATCAGCCTTGTAGCGGAAGGTTACACGGCACTTTTCGCCACCATCGAAGGTTACCAATGGAGTGTTAATCCAGAACTGGTTATCCCAAGCATCAGCTACCTTTGCACCAGCGTGAATAGCCAGGCAACGGCCACCGTCTTCGCCACGACCGAAGTTCTCTTCGTTTGCCTCGTGAACAGCACCTGGAGTGTTACCAATGTTAGTCTTTACAATGAAACCACTCATATCGTCGCCCTCTACGTTGTAGTTAGGAACAACGGTCTTCTTGTTTTCTGCAACCTCCCACTTCAGGTTCTTGAAGTAATAGGTGTTTGCGTTAGGATCAACTGCCAAGTTGAATGCCAAAGTCTGCATGTCGCGACCATCGCACTCTGCTGGAATGATGAAGTCCTTAACAAGAGTCTGCCAAGTAGTCTTGAAACTTACATCACGATAGCACCCCAGTGGATGTAACCACCTGGCATTGCATGACACTGAGTCTGACCTGTAGCGTCGTGATCGGCCATGTAGTCGAATGTTACACGGGTCTTCTCGCCTGCAGGGAAGATGTGGTTTGGAGCAGTGATGAAGAACTGGTTATCCCAATCGGTACCATCACGAGGAGCACCAGGAACAACCAACTTGCCACCCTCGATAACAGAGTGTACATCGCCACCAGCACCGAAGGTACGAGTGGTGAAGCATGAGTTATCATCGGTCTTCAGGTCGCCATTAACCAATACATCGGTATAAAATGGGAACTCAGGGAACTTGATATCGGCACGGGTAGCAGCGCGAGTTTCGCCATCCTGCTTAACCTCGAACTGAGGACCACCCCGGTTTGCACCCCAGCCCTTAGTGCTGGCCTTCTCGAAGTTACCGTTATCAATCAGCTCCTCGTCAGAACCTGCTACGGTAAGGGTAAGGTTGTCAAAGTCAACAAAACCACCCATCTTACCAAACACGAACTGAAGCTTGTCGTGTGGGAAAAGAGTTTTGAAGCTCCAGGTATAGGTAGCCCAATCGGTAGTTACGTTCTTCTCTTCAAGATACTGAACGTCGGCACTGTTACCCCACTGGTCGCGGTTTTCACTGTTAGCCCAGATAGGCCACAAGCCTACTGCTCCTGCCTGCGCAGCACGGATATCTACCTTCAGGATGTAGTTTTCGTCCTGTTTCATCTCGTTTCCTTCAGGAAGAGTGTAGGTAGCCTGCTTATCCCAAGAGTTTGCACCTGGATCGCCACAGTCGTAGTGGATGTAGTTGGTGTTCTTGCCATCCTCTGGTACCCAGTTTGGATCTGGATAGTCGGCAATCAGCATGTTCAGGTAGTTAGGACGCTGCTGTGCGTGCCATGCCAGGGTATGACCATAGATGTTCATGCCAGCCTCGGTAGCGTTGTTAACGAAATCCTCAACGGTAGCAAAGTTCATGGCACCATTGTCGTCAACAATAGAAGCATACTTCATGGCGTTACCAGTAACGATTTCATCGAAGTTAGTATTTGCCAAAGCATAGAACAAGCCACCCTTGTTATACTCCTCGGCGCTAACACCGCCACCCAACAGGAAGTTAGGGTACTTGGCACGGTCAACATACTCCTTCAATGGCTGGTACTCGTTCAAGTACTCATAGCCAACTTTTTCTGGATTGCCACCATCAAAGTAGCGATCGAAATTGTCGGCACATGAGGTGAGCGCTATGCTCACCATCATGCCTAAGAATATCTTTGATTTCATAATCATTCTTTAATTTTAGTTGGTTTATGGCTGGGTGTAAACTGGGATAAACTCAGTTGTCTTAACACCACTGCGCTGCCAAATCAAGTTCTCTTTTGACTTTACTGAGTAGCCACCGCCAAAGTCGATGGTGTACTCAATGTCGATCATATCACGGTCCTTCTGGTTCCAAGCCTGCTTAGCACCATCATCTGCATAGTTACCAGTACCGGTTACGGTGATGCCTGGAGTAGTGGTGGTGATAACACAGTTCTCGGTGTTATCGAAGGTAAGTACCAAGGTAGCTTCTTTTACTTCTGCACCAAACTGGAACTGAACATTGTATGACACGCTGTTCAAGGTCTTGGTAGTGAAATCTACTGGGGTGCGCTTTTCAACGGTTTCGGGAAGGAAATCGCGATTGTCGCTGCCTGCAGGAGAGGTAAGTGTGCGGTTGTAGGCAATTACCCAAGAACCAGCATACTTGTTCTGGAACTTAACGCAATACAGCACATAGTCCATAGGAACATCGTTCCACATGGCACTGTTCAAACGCCAAGGTGCACCTGCATCGGCACCAGTCTTTACGGTACCGTCGTTATCGGTCCAGGTACCGTTATTGATCTTGCCAAAACCAGTCTGGCTAGTCATTACCAATGGAATAACGTAGGTAGCCTTTGTTGCATCTGCATCGGCAAAGAATGCATCGCTCAAAGAAACCTCGATGTCACCATTCATGGTGCCGTTGAAGTTCATGGTGTTTCCAGACAAGGTGTAGTAATTATCTGGCATAACCTTTACAGGAGTGCCATCAGCAAAGGTAAGATTGTTACACAGGGTCTTGTCAACCTGTACCTGAACCGAACCATTGCTACCATTGTAAGAACCACCGAATGTTGACTTGATAATGCACTTGTGAGCATGATCAAGAGTTGTATCATATTCATCATCACCCAACACGATGGTACGAACAGGGTACTGGTATGGGAAATACACAGTAGTGCCACCATCGTTATCAGGGAACTCGATGTCGCTGTTCTTGCATGATGTGAATGCTGCAGAAGTAAACAGTGCAGCCATCATCAATTTGCTAAAATTCATCAATTTCATAGTAATTGCATTTCTTTATTATCTCCAACCATCGTTCTGCAGCAGATTGCTCCACTTCAAAACCTCAGAGTATGGAATTGGTCCATAAATCATGTAATCTTTATAGTCGCGAGCCTCAACATCGAATGTCTTGTAGGTTGGGACACCGCCAACATTGGTGATGTTGATACCCTTTGCAGACTCGGTAAGATTTGCCTTCCAACGACGCAAATCCCAGAAACGGTGGTTCTCGAAGCAAAGCTCAAGACGACGCTCGTTGCGAATCAACTCACGCATCTTATCCTTGCTGCTTGCACACTCTTCCAGGTATGGGTCGGCACTAACTGCTACACCAGCACGCTTACGCAATGCCTTGATAACATCGTATGCAGTGTATGGTGCACCACCTACAGCAACCTTAGGACCTTGAGCCTCGTTAGCAGCCTCGGCATAGTCGAGAAGGATTTCGGTAACACGGATACGTGCCTGCAAGTGATATGCATCGGTATTGCTTGATGGGTTCAAGTTAATGGTGCTACGCATCAGCTTACGCATGTAGTAACCAGTGGTGGTAGAAGAACCATTCTCACGGTTCAAGCCATCAAGGGTTTCAGAATCGGCCTGAGTGTTGATAGGAGTATCATCAACACCAATGGTAGAACCATTTACCAAGATGTAGGCTGCCAAACGTGGGTCACGACCTGCGTATGGGTTCTTTGGATCGTAGCCAGACTTAGCATCGGTGATAGGATAACCGTTTGCCATAGGGAAGGCATCAACCAGGTTCTGGGTTGGGTTTACACGACCCTTACCGAACAGGGTTGGAGGATAGTTATCGCTTTCGAGACCATTGCTCTTCTCAAGGTTACCACGCCAAATAATCTCGGCAGGGTTTTTATCGGTAGCACCCATGTTATCGATAAGGTCAGAGTCGTACCACTTCCAGCCATCCTGCTGCAAGCCAGACAAACCACCGAACTTAGTCAAGCACTCTGCAGCATACTTAGCAGCATCTGCATAGGTCATAGCGCCAGCTTCGGCATAGGCAGGAGAAGCTGCCATGATAGCCAACTGAGCCTTGAAGGCAGAGATGATACGGCCATCGATCTTACCACGCTGAACGTTACCGAAAGCACGGTTGTAGTGGCTGTTATCAGCACCCATCTTGGTGTACTTTGCAGGAACGCCACCCTCGGCAACATCGCCATACTCTTCTGGCAACAGTGCAAGGGCCTTGTTAAAGTCGCTCATGATAGAGTCAACACACTCCTTGAAAGTGTTACGTGGCAGGTTAAAGTCAGAAGAACCATCTTCTGATGAGCTGTGGATAGGCACACCCAGGTACTCACCACCTACAAAACCTGCATGAGCACGCAGCAGATACATCATGTGCAAGCCACGCAAAGCATAGGCATTGCCCAAGAAGTTATCGATATACATCTGGTTCATACCCTCGTTAGAGTAACCCCAGCTTACCTTAGCAGCGTTCTCGATCATGATGTTACAATACTGGATGGCATGGTAGCGAACATCCCACTGGTTGATAGGGTTGTTATTTGCAGCCCATGAACCAGTAGCCATCTTCTTATAGTTGTTGTCAATGTCGTTTGAAACGGCATTGTCGGTTGCCAGTTCGGTAGATGGCGAGCCATCGTATGGCAATACCAGGTAGGCATTGTATAGAAGACCACGAGCAAAGTCGGCATCGTTGTACATCTGAGAAATGTCCTGGTTGTTCTCCAAGGCAGGTGTGAACATATCATCGCAAGCGGTGAATGCTACAGTTGCTGCACCCAGAAGAAAAATATTCTTAAGTTTCATATCTATTTTCTTATTTAAAGTTTAGAATGCAACCTTAACACCCAAGTTGTAGAAACGTGACTGAGGAGCAGAACCAACGTTCATTTCCAAAATCTGACGATTCTTTGCAATGGTGAGCAAGTTTGAACCACTTACATAGATCTGCAGACCCTTTACGATACCTTCACCCAAGATGCGCTTTGGCATGTCGTAGGTAAGCTGTACCTTAGCCAAGTCGAAGCGTGAGGTAGAATACAACCAGAAGTCTGAAGGCTGGAAGTTATTGGTACCTGCCTCGGTAGTAAGACGAGGATAAGTAGCAGTTGCTGCAGTTTCTGGAGTCCAACGACCACGAACTGCTGCAGAGTACTTGTTCTCACCCATTACCCACCAGTAAGAGTTGTTCTTTACAGCGTTACCGCCGAAGCCACCTACACCCAGTGCAAACAAGCTGAAGTCCTTGTACTTCAAGGTCAGGTTCAAGCCCAAGGTAAGAGGTGCGCCATACCAGCCACCCTTAGCCAATTCTACCTGGTCCTTGTTATCGATGATACCATCACCGTTCTGGTCCTTGTACTTCAAGTCACCAGGCTTGGTAGTACCCAGCTTAGAAGCAGGGCTGTTGTCAACATCTGCCTGATCCTTGTAGAAACCTAAGCACTCGTAACCCCAGATTGCATCCAGAGGCTTGCCCTGACGATACTGATATGCATTTTCGTATGCATCGTCATCGCGCTTGCTAGCCTTAGTCTTGTAGTAAGTTACGTTACCACCGAACTGTACACCGAAGTCACCGAACTGCTTCTTGTAGTTTACTGCTACATCGAAACCACTGCGGTTATCGTTGTTGTAGTTCAAGTATGAACGGAATGAAGACTCTGGATAGTATGAGAAGAAGTAGCTAGGCATCTGGTTAACAGCCTCGATGATCAAGCCCTTCATTGTGCTGTTGAAGTAAGATGCATCGATGGTCAATGCCTTGTTCAGCAATGCAGCGTGAACAGAAGCGCTGATTTCATTACGAGAAATGAAGCCAAGAGCCTCGTTACCACCTCGCTTAGACTGCATACAGGTAATACCGGTACCACCGTTCCAGTCGGCCCAACCACCACTCTGGTATGTAGCTAGGTACATGAAGTAATCCTGGATATCCAAGTCGCTCTTCAAGCTGCTGTAGCTAGCGCTCAGAGTCAACTCATCAAAGATGCTGCCTTCCATGAAGCTTTCCTTGTGCATCTTCCAACCCAAGGTAAGAGATGGAGAAAGACCCAGACGGTGACCTTCTGCCAACTTAGCAGACCAAGGAGTAGCCAATGCTGCGGTAGCATAGTACTTCTTGCCAAAGTCGTATGATGCCTGCAATGCCAGGTTAGCATTACTTGGCTTGTGATACTGACCAGAAATTGTCTGCTGGAAAGCATTTGCAACCAACATAGCGCTTACGCTGTGTTCACCGAAAGAGCGAGCCCAGTCGAAGTGAGCATTGAAAGCGATGGTCTGGTTGCTGGTAGAACCAGAGATTTCCTGGTTACCAGTGTGCTTATCCTGAGTACCGTGGCTATCCAAACCTACGATAACTTCCTTACCATTGTAATCGGCCCAGGTTGGTTCGTATGTAGCATACGAGTCGTTGTAGGCTGTGGTATAAGTTGTAGCGTAGTCAACAGCGATGGTGGTGTGGAAGCTCAAACCCTTCAAAACTGAAGAAAGGTCGAAGTTCAAACCTGCATCGAACTGGAACTGACGGCTGGTCCAGGTGTTGTGACCTGCAGCGTAGTAGTCGCCGAAGATGTTGGTCAAATCAGTCTGGGTACCACCCAACAGATACTTGCCATCGATGATGTTCTTGGTACCTGCCAAAACGTTAACCACCTGCATAGAGTTTTTATCGAATACATCCATTGGCAACAATGGAGCAACACGGTTTGGACGGAAGCTAGCAGCCTGTGACCAATAGCTACCACCGTTTGCGCTCTTACTATTATAATAGGTAGCGTTAGCATTTACGTATGCGCTGATGAAATCGTTCAGCTGCATATCTACGTTACCACGAACGTTGAAACGGTCAATACTGTTGTTCTTAGCCTGACCAAAGTTCAGGAAGTCGCCCTGACGATAGTAACTTACGTTGCTATAGAACTTGGTACGCTCGTTACCACCTTCGATTTCGGCAGTTACATCGGTACGGTTATAAGCCTTCTTGATATAATCTGAAGAATAGAAGTCGATATCTGGGTAACGGAATGGGTTACGACCAGAAGCGTAGTTATAGATGTCCTGCTGGCTGTAAAGAGGAGCCTTGCCATCGTTAGCACGAGCCTCGTTATACAAGCTCATGTACTCGGCAGAACTCAGGTACTCTGGATATGCCTTAGCAATGTTCCAACCAGTGTTTGCACGTACATTTACGCTCAAACCGTCGGTTACCTTACCACGCTTGGTGGTAATCAGCACAGCACCCTTGGCAGCACGGCTACCATACAATACTACTGCCTGTGCACCCTTCAAGAAAGTGATCTGCTCAATTTCGACTGGCTTAACGTTGTTAGCCTCACGAGGTACACCATCAATCAGAACGAGCTGGTCTGTGAAACCCCACATACCTGCACCGTTGAAACCAGACACATAACCCTGCATGTTATCCATGCTGTATGTGTTATAGTTCTTTTCCATCAGCGATCTGTAGTCAACAACAGAGACACCGCCCATCAAATCCTCCTTGGCAACTTTCTGGAATGCCACGTTTACGAGGGTTGTATCAGCGACCTCCTGAGCTACCGCTGGCATGCCAACTGAAAACAGGACTGCCGACAGAAGATGTTTTGATATTTTGTTCATAATCTTAATTTTCAAATTTCAAATTTACATTCTATTACCATCCTGGATTCTGTGGGAAGTCGGCATACAAGTAAACATCGCTGTTCTGCAATGGGAACAGGTAATGCTTAGGAGTAAACAAACGCTCCAAAATCTGTTCTTCCTTCCAACCAGTAACTTCTGCCTCTGCAGGGTCGTTCTTAGCAAAGTCAAAGCTACCTACACGGTAGAACTCCTGAGAAGTCTTGATGTTATAT
>JAGHTY010000035.1 GCA_018065125.1 Candidatus Minthousia equi | reverse complement strand
TTTAATGATAGAAAGAAAATAGTATCTTTGCATTTCATTATGAAACGCTTAGTATATATCAATTGTTTTTCTGCTATTTTGCTGGTTTTATCTTTGTTTGCATGCACAAATACCAGTAAAGTCACACAGTGTCTTAAGGATATAGAATCTGTATATACCATTAATGCAGATTCGGCATATATGCTATTGTGCCAGATTAAAGACACAGACAACTATTCTGAACATGAGCTGATGCAATATCGGCTGTTAAAGAATAGAATAAAGTGCACATTACGTCTGAGCCTTGATAAGGCTGATGACATAGAAAATCTTGTGGAATACTTTCGAAATAATGGCTCGGTGGACGAGAAGGTTGCTTCTGAATACATTCTTGGCGTGATTTATCAGGATAATGGTGATGCCCCCCAATCCCTGGATTGCTTTAACAAATGTATTAGCTATGTAGAGAAAACAGACGAAAGATATGATTATCTATTGCTGAGTAGAGTATATTCGCAGCTTTCTACTCTTTTTCACCAAGAAAAGCTTGCTCAAAATGAGTTGAATGCACTGCAGAAAGCAGAAGAACTTGCTTTGTTAGGTGGAGATACATTGTTGGCCCTTCAATATGAAAGATTAAAAATAAGTTCTTATAATCTAATGGGAGAAATTGACAGCATGCTGGTAACAGCATTAAGGTGTGCCCAAGGTTATAAGTCAAGAGGGCAGCTTAGCAGTAGTGCAAGAGCTAGAGAAAGTGCTTTGTATTCTTATCTGGTTAAAGGTGATTACAAGACTGCAAAAGATATTATTATGCAGTATGAAAAAGAGTCGGGACTATTTGATTCGTGCGGAAACATAAAGAAAGGAAAAGAGATATACTATTACAAAAAGGGATTGTACTATCTTGGGATAAACAAAACCGATTCGGCTCGTTGGTGTTTTTACAAACTACTGGAAGCCAAGGAAAAAATAAATAACCGTGAGGCTGCATACAGGGGCTTGCTGCAAACATATATAAGGACTCAAGACTATGATTCAATAGGTAAATATGCATTACTGTATTGTGAAACAAACGATTCGGTAGTGCAGAGAACAAAGTCGGATGAGGTATCCAGAATGAATGCGCAATACAATTACAATCTGTATAAAGAAACGGCAGCAAAGGTGAAAGAGGAAATGCAGCAGGGCCGAATTACCACATTCATCATTGTTGCCATATTATGTGGTGTTTTGATTGTGCTGGGTGGCATGGCTTACATCGTGCTAAAAAACAGGAAGCATGCAGCTGAAATCCTTTTAAGAAATTACAATAGTAAAATACAGCAGCTAAGAGTGCTGGAAATGGATAAGGAAAGCCAAGCCAATGAGATTGAACGCTTAGAAAAAGAGTTGTCAAGAATGAGCAACAACCTGAAGAAAGAGAATCTAGCCTCAGGCATGCAGGCAATTAAGGAAAAGATCTACGAGGAAGATATTCTGTCTGTCTTTCACAAATATGCAAAAGACGTTGTACATGCCAGTAAACAGCTTTCGAACCAAGAATGGCGGGAGTTTATCAAAGGTTCGGAAGAATTGTACCCTTTATTCACGAGCATGCTTTACAGCAATGATTTAACAAGCCTGGAATTGAAAGTTGCTTTGCTTATAAAGAACAAATTTAATGATGAAGAGGTTTGTGCCTTGCTTGACTCTTATGGTAGTTCGTACACCAATTGCAAGGCCAGAATCAACATGAAACTCTTTAAAAAGAAAGGTGCAAAAGGATTGAGGTATAATATTTACGCATCCTAGGAATTGTTTAGAAGAAACGTACGCTCTATCCCATATAATGTTTAAAGCGCAAAAAGGGCATGCCATTTACTATGACACGCCCTTTAAAAAGTTTTATTTTGCCTGTAAACTTTTACTTTGTAACCTCCTGCAATGCAGAATCACCTGGCTTGAACAGGTAGCCCTTGGCCTTCTTTTCGCTGGCCTTGTAGGTTTTCCAGTAAACCTTGCTCCAGTCAATCTTGTCGGTGCTCTGTGCTACTGGCACGTGAGGGATGGCACTACCATCCTTTACCAGAACTACGATTGGCAGTTCGCCACATGCGATGGTGTTCCAGCCTGGGTTGTAAACCTTGCCTGTTTGGTAATCAATCCACTTCTGCTTTCCTGGCAGATAAACATCACGTGATGTTCCTGTCTCCAACATAGGAGCAACCAGCATGTCAGAACCAAACATGTATTCGTCTTCAATGCGCCATGCACCGGGATCATCTGGGAATTCAACCAGAAGGGCACGCTGCATTGGCCAACCATTCTCGGTACAGATCTTTGCCTGTGCATAGATGTAAGGCATCAGCTTGTACTTCAGTTCTGCGCTCTTGCGGAAATAGTTGATGAAGTCCTGACCATACAGCCAAGGTTCGGTTTCTACACCGTGAACACGGCTGTGGCTGGTAAGGAATCCGTATGGCAACCAACGACGATACAACTCTTCTGGGCTTCGGGTTACGAATCCACCTATATCATTACTCCAGAAACAGAAACCACTCATACCAAAGCTCAAGCCAGCACGAACGGTACCTAGCAAACCAGTGTTGGTGGTAGCAGCATCGCCACCCCAGTGCAATGGGTAACGCTGTGAACCAGCCCATGCAGAACGGCCCCAGATGATACCCTCGCCATTGTTGGTTTTCTTGATGATTTCGTAGGCAGCACGATTGTAGCGAACAGGGTAGAGGTTGTGCTCGTACAAGCCTGTGCGACCGTTACTGTAAATACCATTAAGATAAGGTGCAGCTTCGCCAAAGTCACACTTGATAACAGCAACACCCTGCTTCAACAAACCTTCAAGCTTGCCCTGGTACCACTTAACGGTGGCAGGATTGGTAAAGTCGAGTACAGCATCTTCGTATGGCAGCTGGCCAGCACCATTCTTAACAACCATGTTGTTATCAATCAACTCTTTAAAATAACTGTTCTTTGGGGTAAAGTATGGCAACTGCCACAAACAGGTGTGGAAACCATCGGTAGCCAAATCCTTCAGCATCTTTTCTGGGTCGATGAAGTTCTTGCTGCTGAACTTGTAGTCGCACTGCCAGTCAACTTCAAACCAACCAGTATCGAAGTGGATAACATCGCTAGGAAGCTTGTTATCGCGCAAGTGCTTGGCAACGCTTCTTCCTTCCTCTTCTGTGAAGTAAGAGATACGGCTCTGCCATGTACCAAAGCTCCACAGTGCAGGCATTTCAGGGCGACCAACCAAGTCGGTATATTCGCTCAGGATTTCCTTTGGATTACCCAGCATGATGAACAAGTCGGCTTGCTCGTCGGCCATAAACAGGCGAGTAGAACCAATGTAGCTCTGGCCAAAGTCAACGGTTACAGGGGCAGAGGTGTGCATAAATACACCATAGCCACGGTTTGAGAACCAGAATGGGATAGGTTTGTACATGTTTGGTGTTTCTGGGCCTTGTGGGTCGGTAACAAACAGGTTCAGTTTCTGGCCAGCTTTGTTAAGTGAGGTGGCAGATTCGCCACAACCATAGATTCGCTCACCTGGAGCCAGGCTGAATACAGGTTCGATGGCGCGACTGTTGTCAGAACCACGCTTCATCCACAAGAAAGGCTGTGTCTTAACCTGGGTTGAGTCGTTGTCGCTCAAGGCACGGGTGTGGGTTAGTTCCTTTCCGTTCTTGTCGCGCAGCACAAGGCGCCATGGTGAACTCTGGATTTCAAGGCTACCTTCTGCACTCTTGTACAGATAGCCCTTGTCGGTGGTAGTAACGGTCCATTGTGAACGGCCATCGGCAGGTTTTCCTACCAGCATTACATCGTCTTCAGGATCGTTAGGAATAACAGGACTTGTAAACACGCGAACACGCAGGGTACGGGCATTTACAGGTTCGATACGGAACTTTAACTGTGGGGTTTGTTCGTAGGCAGGACCAGGGAAATCAAGGCTCTGCATAGGTTCAAACTGGTAGCAGTTGGCATTGAATGCCTGACGAGGACGCCACATCTGGCGGTTCCAGCTAATGGTTCCCCATCCGGTGGCAGCATCAAAGTCCACCAGCTTGTCGGCTACGAAATAATGATTAGTTGGGTCACCAAACTGTCCGCTCATATCCACGGTTTGTGTAAGCAAGTAAGGTGTACCTTCGTTTGTGGTTATCTGTGCCTGTACAGAGACACCCGATAACATCAGGGCGGCAGCTGCCAATCCCTTTGCAAATGGTTTGTGCATCATGCTTTTTAAACTGAAATTATGGTTATGTTTTTCAAAAGTCCAAAGGTAATGTATTTTTTTCTAATAACATGAAGATTATGGCTTAATCTTCGTGTTTCTTATAGAACAGCTTGGTATTGGCAGGTACGTCGTGGGTTAACCAGATGTTACCACCAATAACTGTATTGTCGCCAATCTGCACGCGACCTAAGATGGTGGCATTGGCATAAACAATGACATTGTTTCCTAGGATAGGATGACGTTCTATACCCTTTACCAAAGAGCCATCTTCTTCTTGTGGGAAGTTCTTTGCTCCCAAGGTAACACCCTGGTAAATAGTAACATTGTTGCCGATAATGGCAGTTGCACCAATTACAACACCAGTTCCGTGGTCAATGGCAAACGACTGGCCAATACGTGCTCCGGGGTGAATGTCGATACCCGTTTCAGAGTGTGCCAATTCAGAAATCATTCTAGGAATCAAAGGCACATCTAATTCTACCAAACGATGCGCAATGCGGTAGCTTGAAATAGCACGCATTCCAGGGTAGCACAGAATAACCTCTCCTTCATTGTGGGCTGCAGGGTCGTTGCGGTAATGGGCTGTTACATCGGTAGAAAGCAAGTCACGCAACATAGGAAGACTCTCGATAAAATCCTTGGCACGACGATGGGCTGCATCCAGCAATGGCGAAATAGATTCGAACTCGATGGTAAAGCCAAGGCCTGCCATGATTTGTCTTGACAGTTTCTTGTATAGCAGTTCTACGCCAACACCTGTGTGATAGTGCAGGGAGGTTTGGTCAACAATGCTGTTGCCAAAATAACCAGGGAACAACAAGCTTCGGCAAATGTCAACAATCTCTTTCAGTTCTGTAACAGAAGGAAAGGGGATAATCTCGTTGTCAAAATGGTTCAACTGCTGATTATTTAAACTGCTGAGGGCAGCTACTGTCTTTTCAAAATCCATAATGAGATGCTACAATGTTTGTATTTGCTGCAAAGTTCGGAAAAACTTTCGTTTTCAGCAAATTTATTGGTAATTTTGCGGAGGAAAAATATGAACGATACAGAAAAGAATATATTTAATCGCACCACTATTTTGCTGGGTGAAGAAATGATGGATACCATAGGCCAGAAGAACGTGCTGGTTTTTGGTGTTGGAGGTGTGGGTAGCTGGTGTGCCGAGAGCTTGGTTCGCTCGGGCATTCGTAATCTTACAATTGTGGATGCAGATACGGTAAGCATCACGAATGTGAACCGTCAGCTGCTTGCAACAACGCTAACGGTAGGGCAGGTGAAGGTAGATGTGTTAAAGAAACGCTTGCTGGAAATTAATCCTACTGCCAACATCACAGCTATCTGTAATATCTATTCGGAAGAAACAGCAGAAAGTTTTCATCTGGAGGAATACGACTATGTGCTGGATGCCATAGATAGTTTGGAAAACAAGGCACAACTGATTCGGCATGCCTGCAGCCTGAAGAATGTAACTTTCTTTTCATCAATGGGTGCTGCACTAAAAATGACTGCTACCCGCATTACGGTAGATGAGTTCTGGAAGGTGAAAGGTTGCCCTTTGGCACGTGCTCTTCGAAACAAGTTCAAGAAGGCAAAGCAATTCCCTGCCCATAAGTTTCTTTGCGTGTATAGCGATGAATTATTAGAGAACAAGGGAAAGTCGATGGTTGATGACAAGTCACCCGAAGCATTCCATAAGGTTCAGACAAACGGAACGGTGGCACATACCACAGCCATCTTTGGCTTTATGCTGGCAGGTTTGGTAATAGAACACATATATAAAGGATGAAAAAACTGGTAATATTTGATTTAGATGGAACGCTGCTCAATACTATTGCCGATTTGGCAGCAGCAGTAAACTATTCCTTAAGGCAGTTGGGCATCAATGAACATCCGCAGGAGAGTTATCCTTTCTTTGTAGGCAATGGTGTTACACGTCTGTTTGAACGAGCACTACCTGCAACTCTGCAGAATGAGGAATGGATAGAAAAGGTTCGTAGCCATTTCTTGCCATATTACGATGCGCACAATGCCGACCTTACATCTATCTACCCAGGCATGAAAAATTTGCTGCATGCCTTGATAGATAAAAAAGTGATGCTTGCGGTAGCAAGTAATAAATACCAATCTGCAACAGAAAAACTGATAAGGCATTATTTCCCAGAGATTGACTTTGTTTGCATTTTAGGACAGAGGCAAGGTGTTCCTGTAAAACCAGATCCAAGCATTGTACATAGTTGCATCGAAGCTGCAAAGGTAACGCCTGAGGAGGTGCTGTATGTTGGCGATAGTGGTGTGGATATGCAAACAGCTGCCAATGCAAACGTACAAAGTGTTGGCGTAACTTGGGGATTCAGGCCTGTTGCAGAATTACAGAATAATGGAGCCTGCTATCTGGCAAATCAGCCTGCTGATATTTTACAGTTACTCGCTGAAGAAGGAAAATAATGCCTAAATCGTCAAAAAAAGTAAAAAAGTAAAGGAAAAACCATTATTTAGACTTATTTTTGTAGAGATTATGCGAATCAAAACCAAATAAATATAATATCATGGCAACATTTAAAGAAAAAATCGGTTATGCACTTGGCGATGCCGCTGCCGGAGGTATTACATGGAAAATCATGTCAATTGCCTTCCCTTTGTTTTTTACTAATGTATTCGGATTAACACTTGCAGATACAGCAACCCTGATGCTGTTGGCTCGTATGTTCGACGTAATTACCGACCCATTGATGGGTACTTTAGCTGACCGTACTCGCTCTCGCTGGGGTACTTATCGTCCTTGGCTGATTTTCTGCGCTATTCCTTATGGTTTGATATTTGCTCTCTTGCTTTTCACCCCAGATCTGGGTCCTGTTGGCAAGCGCGTTTGGGCATACTCACTCTATCTGGCAATGATGGCAATCTACACTGCAGTAAACGTTCCTTATGGTTCATTGCTGGGTGTAATGACAGAAGATGACAATGAAAAGAACCAGTTCTCTTCTTACCGTATGGTGGGTGCCTATGCAATGGGTTTCATCACCTTGCTTTCATTCCCATATCTTCAGAATTGGATTGGTGGAGAGGAGTTTGTAAAGTTGAACTCTATTGAAGATCCTTCTCCAGAGGTTAAACAGGCATTGGTACCAATGTTGCAGTATCAATATAAGGTGTTAGGTGCCATCTTTGGTATTCTTGCTGCTGTAATGACTTTGGCTTGTGGCTTGCTTACCAAGGAGCGTCTGAAACCAGTTCGTGCAGAGAAGTTCTCATTCCGTCAGTTTGTTGACTTGTTCAAGAACAAGCCTTGGGTTTATATTACCTTGACTGGTGTTTGTACCAACTTCTTCAACGGATTTAGATATGCCGTAGCTGCTTACATGTTTGAATATTGCTTGAACGGTGATGTTTCTGTAGGCGGTTTCATCATTAACTTTACAGTATTGATGGCATTTGGTGAGGTAACTTGTATGGTATTCGGTGGCTTGTCACCAGTATTCACCAAGTGGATTGGTTCAAAGCGTAAGGCATTCTCATGGTCTGCTATTATCTGCTTTGTAACATCTGTGCTGTTCTTCTTCATCCCAATGGATCCTGCCTATATCTGGGTAATTGTAGTATTGGTAATACTTACTTCTATTGGTGTAGGTGTCTATTCTCCATTGTTGTGGTCAATGTATGCAGACGTTGCCGACTATGCAACACAGAAATACGGTGTATCTTCAACAGGTTTGATCTTCTCTTCAGGAACCATGGCTCAGAAGTTTGGTGGTGCTATCTCTGGTTCTCTGATTGCATTGCTGTTAGGCCTGGCTGGTGCTACTATGATGCAGGATGAATTTGGTAACTCAACCATCGATCCTGCTTCTGTTACCGATTCTGTTCGTACCATGGTTTGGGCTTTGTTCTCATTGATTCCTGCAGCTATTGCCTTGATCATGTTGTTCTTGATTCACAAGTATCCTATTAAGAAGTAATGGGTTTTGAGTTATGAGTTTTGAGTTATGAGTTTTGAGTTGGCATTAGTAGTGCTGACAGATACAAAGAAGAGGGTTTGCTATTTGGCAAGCCCTCTTCTTCTTTTAACCCTTTAACCCCTTAAACTTTTAAACTCTTAAACTTTTAAACTTTTAAACCTTTATCTTATATTCTACAAACGCTTCCATGGCTTCGTAGCACGCAAGACCTAATTCGTCATAGATATTGGCAGTTCCTCGGTTTCTGTCTTCCGAACGTTGCCAGAACAATCGTTCGTCATTACCAAGGAATGGTGCACTTTCCATTTGTGACTGATGCTTGAGGATTGAATTTCTTTTAGCACGCAATTCTTCAGGACTTAGAGGTACTGCCATTTCAATGTTTTCAATCTCCCATTCAGCCCATGCACCTCTGTACATCCATACTCTGCAATCCTTTAGCCATTCTGCTCCAGCTTGCTTTTCCAAGTCAATAGCAGCCAATACAGCATCGGTGCAAACTCGGTGAGTTCCATGAGGATCTGCCAAATCAGCTGCTATGAAGATTTGATGAGGCTTAACCTGACGTAATACATCCAAAACAATTTTCACGTCTTTTTCTCCGATAGGATTCTTCTCAATCTTTCCTGTTTCATAGAAAGGCAAATCCAGGAAATGCACGTGATCTAAAGGAATCTGGTTATAGGTGCAAGAGGTTCTTGCTTCTCCTCTTCGTATCAATCCCTTGATGGTGAGGATATCTTTGTTATCCATGTCACCTTCGTGCTTTTCCTTTAAGAAGGTCTTTATCTCGGCATATTTTGATTTGATTGCCTCATTCTGACTATTGTCGAACAGCTGGTTAAAGCCGTTAATGAAGTGCATGAAACGAACCACTTCTTCATCGCCAACGGCAATGTTTCCTGATGTTTCGTAGCAGATGTGCACATCATGGTTTTGCTGCACCAATCTACGAATAGTTCCTCCCATAGAGATTACATCATCATCTGGGTGAGGCGAGAAAACCATTACACGCTTAGGATAAGGAATTGCTCTCTCGGGGCGATAGGTGTCATCTGCGTTTGGCTTTCCTCCAGGCCATCCGGTAATGGTGTGCTGTAGGTCGTTGAATACCTTTATGTTTACATTATAGGCAGAACCATATAATGCCAGCAATTCGCTCAAGCCATTTTCGTTGTAATCCTTGTTCGTTAGTTTTAGAATAGGTTTCTTCAACTTTAGGCAAAGCCAGACAATGGCACTTCTAATCAGTTTGTCATCCCAATCGCAGGTAGTTACCAACCAGGGTCGTTTGATACGGGTTAGCTGTGAAGCAGCTCCCAAATCAATCTGTACACTGATATTATTGTGCGTTTGCAGGAATGTTGCTGGTAAGCTATCTGTTATTTTGCCTTCAATGGTTTCCTTGATGATACTTGCTTTTTCTTCACCCCAAGCCAGAAGATAGATTTTCTTGGCTGCCAAAATGGTAGAGATACCCATGGTGATAGAACAAGGTGGAAGGTTTTCTACACCGATGTTTATGGCAGATTCTGCTTTTGAAAGGCGGTTGATAAGAATCAGTCGGGTAATGGAACTGAGGGTAGAACCAGGTTCGTTCATCGCAATGTTTCCCTCACGGCCAATACCCAAAATGGCAATGTCAATGCCTCCTGCATCCTTGATGAGTTTTTCGTATTCCAGACAATAGGGCACAACCTTGTCCTGCGGAATGGTGGCATCAATGGTATGAATATTCTCGGGCTTGATGTCAACCTTGCTCAGGAAATGTTCTTTGATGTGCGAAAAGCTGGAGTGCTGGCTTTCTGCGGTTAACGGAAAATACTCGTAAAGATTAAAGAAGATAACATTATAAAAGCTAAGTTGTTCTTCCTTGTGAATGCGTGCCAATTCTGCAAATAAGGGTCTTTGTGTTGCTCCGGCACCGGCAGCAATCACACACATTTTTCCTTCTTGTTGGCATCCTTTTATTGTTTCACAAATTTCATTGGCTACTTGTAAGGTACCTTCTTTAGATGATGTTGAAATATCAGTAGGTATCCTTTCAAAACAAGTAAGCACAGAACGCTCAACGGCGTTCTGTGGCTTATAGTAGTGTGTAGAAATGTTGCTAAATGAAATCTGTGAACTAAGATTAGTTCTCAGAATCATATACTTAATTATTATAAATTGGCTTTTTCAATATCCTTGAAGTAGCGGTAAGTACCCACTTTCAACTCATCGGTAGCAGTTTCGTCGCAAACGATGATGGCATTTGGGTGTAGCTGCAAAGCGCTGATAGTCCACATCTGTGAAACGCCATCTTCAACGGCATGCTTCAAAGCGCGTGCCTTGTTGTGACCGTTACATACAATCAGAACTTCCTTTGCATCCATTACGGTACCAACACCTACGGTAACTGCAGTACGAGGAACCTTGTTCAGGTCGTAATCAAAGAAGCGAGAGTTGGCAATGATTGTATCACTGGTAAGACTCATTACGCGAGTGCGAGATGCCAAAGAAGAACCAGGCTCGTTGAAAGCAATATGACCATCCTGGCCCATACCTCCCATGAACAAATCAACACCACCAGCTGCTTTGATAGCCTTTTCGTAGTTGGCGCATTCTTCTTCCAAATCAGCGGCATTTCCGTTCAGGATGTGAACGTTTTCCTTCTTGATGTTGATATGATTGAAGAAATTGTTCCACATGAAAGAGTGATAACTCTCTGGGTGCTCTTCTGGCAAGCCAACGTATTCATCCATGTTGAAAGTTACTACGTTTTCAAAAGAAACCAGTCCCTTTTTGTTCATTTCGATCAGGTGCTTGTACATACCCAGAGGTGAAGAACCTGTTGGACAACCCAAAACGAAAGGCTTGTCCTCGGTAGGGTTAGCGGCATTGATTCTTGCTGCAACATACTCTGCTGCCCAGATTGACATAGACAAGTAGTCAGATTCGATAATTAATCTCATAATTGTTATATTTAAAGTTAATTTTTGTCGGCTGTAAATGAAAGTTAGATACCGAAATACAAAAATATAGAAATCTCGTCCAAATCCAAAATTTTTCCAATCTTTTTTGACTGCGGAAAGTATTTAGCGCGTAAAGTTGGTAAATAGTTGGAAAAACACTAACTTAGTACCCGAATTCGATAAAATACAATATACTATGAAAAGAAAAGCATTCACTCTTTTATTTTTATCTTCTTTTTCCATGGCTGCAATGGCACAGCAGGGCCCTGCCGATGCATGGAAGAATCCTGAGGTAAATGCTATCAATCGTTTACCTATGCACACCACTTTTGCTCCAAAAGAGCAGCAACGTGTATCTTTACATGGGCAGTGGAAATTCAACTTTGTTCATACTCCAGCAGATGCTCCTGCCGATTTCTTTAAGGTGGGATATGATGATTCTGCATGGGGAAATATTCCTGTTCCTGGTTTGTGGGAACTGAATGGATACGGTGATCCAATGTATGTAAACATTGGCTATGGCTGGCGTGGACATTACAAGAATAATCCTCCAACTCCTCCTACAGAAGAGAATCGTGTGGGTAGTTATCGTAAGGAAATAAACATTCCTGCTAACTGGAAAGGACAACAGGTTATTGCACATTTTGGTTCAGTAACCAGTAACATCGCACTATATGTAAATGGCAAGTTTGCTGGTTATAGTGAGGATAGCAAGCTGGAGTGTGAGTTCGACATCACTAAATTTATCATACCAGGAAAATCAAATTTGATAGCCTTCCAGATAATGCGCTGGTGTGATGGTTCGTATTTAGAGGATCAGGATTTCTTCCGTTTCTGTGGTGTGGCTCGCGACAGCTATCTCTATACTCGTGCAGCAAAACACATTGAAGACATTCGTGTGGTAGGAAATCTGGATGATTCATTTACCAATGGTACCTTGGACGTTAATCTGAAACTGACAGATAATTTGCAGGCTTTGGTAGAGTTGATGGATGCCAAAGGTAAGGCTGTAGGTTCTGTAACTCTAAAGGGTAAAGAAGCAAAGGGACAGATTCAGGTAGCCAATGTTCTGAAATGGACAGCCGAAACTCCTAATTTGTATACCGCAAAGGTAACATTGCAGGATGCTAAGGGTAAGGCTTTAGAAACGGTAAACGTAAAAACCGGTTTCCGTCGTGTAGAAATCAAGAATGCACAGCTGTTGGTGAATGGCCAGCCAATCTTGATCAAGGGTGCCGACCGTCATGAACTGGATCCTAATGGAGGTTACATCGTGAGTCGTGAGCGCATGATTCAGGATATTCAGGAAATGAAGAAGATGAATATTAATGCTGTTCGTACTAGCCACTATCCTAATGATAGCCAGTGGTACGACTTGTGCGATGAATATGGTATCTATCTTGTGGCAGAGGCAAACATAGAAAGCCATGGCATGGGTTATCGTGAAGAGACACTTGCCAAGAATCCTTTGTTCCATCTGGCACATCAGGAGCGTAATAAACGTAATATTCAGCGTAACTTCAACCATCCAAGCATCATTATCTGGAGTTTGGGTAATGAAGCAGGTAATGGACAAAACTTCAAGGATGCCTACAAATGGATTAAGAATGAGGATAAGAGTCGCCCTGTTCAGTATGAACGTGCAGAATTAGAGGAGAATACAGATATCTTCTGCCCAATGTACGACAGTCCTAAGGGTGTGCTGAAGTTCATTGCAAAGAATGATCCTCGTCCTATTATTCAGTGTGAGTATGCACGTGCAATGGGTAACTCATTAGGTGGTTTCAAGGAATATTGGGATCAGGTTCGTGCCTATCCAAACGTTCAGGGTGGCTTTATATGGGACTTTGTCGACCAGAGTGTAAACCACGTCTTGAACGGAAAGACCGTTCGCGTATATGGTGGTGACTGCAATGATTATGATCCTTCGGATAACAATTTCTGTGACAATGGCTTGATTGCTCCTGATCGTACTTGGCACCCAACTGCTTATGAAGTAAAGCATTATTATCAGAATATTTGGACTTCTCCTGTAGATTTGCAGAAGGGTATCGTTGAAATCTATAATGAAAACTTCTTTACCGACCTTTCTAATTATTACATGACTTGGCAGTTGCTGGCAGATGGAAAACCTGTTCAGGGTGGTGTGGTAAATGATTTGAAGGTTGCAGCACAAAGCAAGGCACAGGTTCAGCTGGATTACGACTTGACTGCACTTTGCAAGTGTAAGGAAAAGCACTTGAATGTGAACTTCTACGAGAAGAAGGCTTCTGCTTTGTTGCCTGTAGGTTATTCTGTTGCAAGCAATCAGCTTGTGATTCAGGATTATAAGGCAAAAGAACTGAAGCTGTCAGCACCTCAGTATGTAAATGCTCCGGTTTTGGCAGAGCAAGATGCAAACTTGGTTGTTACCGGTGATGAGTTTACTTTGTCTTTTGATAAGAAATCAGGTTATTTGGTGCAGTATAGTGCTCGTGGAAAGCAGTTGATTCAGGTAGGTGGCGCTTTGACTCCAAACTTCTGGCGTGCTCCTGTTGACAATGACTTTGGTGCTAATACCCAGAAGAAATTCCGTATATGGCATGATATGGTACCTCAGTTAACTGCCTTTACAAATGAGATGTCTGGCGACAACGTTGTAGTGAAAGCAACCTATGCCTTGAAGGAGGTTGAAGGTGAATTGGTTCTTACTTATACTATTGGCAAGACAGGTCAGGTAATTGTTAATGAGAAGATGACGGTTGGCAAGAAGGAAGGTTTCATGTATCGCTATGGTATGAAACTGCAGATGCCAAAGGCATTCCAGAAGTTGGATTACTTTGGTCGTGGTCCTATTGAAAACTATATCGACCGTCAGGGTGCTGCATTCGTAGGCCGTTACTCTCAAACTGTTGATGAGCAGGCTGCTTTGGATTACATTCGTCCTCAGGAAATGGGTACAAAGACAGACGTTCGTGAATGGAAGGTAAGTGATGCTTCAAGTAATGGCTTGGTATTCACCAGCAATCAGTTGTTCAGCGCAAGTGCCTTGAACTATTCAATTGAAACATTGGATGACGGAACCGATAAGCACCAGCGTCATAGTGAGTTGTTGCAGAAGGATAACTTCGTAACAGTTTGCATTGACCAAACCCAGATGGGTGTTGGCTGCATCAATTCATGGGGTGCTCTGCCTTTGGATGAATACATGATTCCTGTTGGTGATAAGGACTTCACCTTCATGATGGCTCCTGCAAAATAAATGGTTTCTCCCCGTGTCTGCAATTGCAGGTACGGGGAGAATTGCATAAATACAACTATATGTATCAGTTTAGAAAGATATATCTAACATGTTTGCTCATGGCATTGGCAATGGCATTGCATGCGCAAAGCATTTCTCTTAAATACGAGAAAATGCTTACCAATCCGCAAGGATATGTTGCCTATCGTACAGCAGGTAACATAAAGGTGGATGGTAAGTTGGATGAGGTTTCGTGGAAAAATGCGCCTTATACCACTTCTTTTGTCGGCATTAAGGATGGCGAGACACCAAAACAAGAAACCCGCGCAAAGATGTTGTGGGATGATACCTACTTATATATAGGCGTAGAGTTAGAGGAAAGTGATGTGCAGGCACGTCTTTCACAACGTGATACAATAGTTTTCTATGACAATGCACTAGAGGTGCTGATTGATCCAGATGGAGACGGTCAGAACTACTTTGAAATAGAAACCAATGCAAAGGGTACCATCTTCGACCTTTTCGTTCAGCAACCTTATCGCACTCCTCAGCCATCTTTCGCTACTTTTGAGTGGGATGCAAAGGGGATGCTGCTAAAGACTAATGTAAAAGGAACCTTGAACAAATCTCGTGACAAGGATCAGGGATGGACGGTTGAGATGGCGATTCCTCGTCAGAGTATAGCACGTGAATTTGACAACTATCTGCAGGCAGGTAATTACTTGCGCCTAGGGATGGCGCGTGTGCAATGGGAAAACGGAAAGGATTCCTACACTACTTGGGGTGCTTTTGGCAAGGCTGCCATTCACATGCCAGAAAGATGGGGATTTGTGTATCTATCTGACAAGAAAGTTGGTTCTGCAACCGAGGAATTTCAATATCCAACGAATTATAACTTAGAAAGGTTGCTTTGGGCAATGTTCTACGAGCAGGCATCACATTTTGCCGAAACCGGTTCTTACTACACCCGTACCGAGCAGTTAAAACTGCACACCTACGAAGTAGAGAATCTTCCAAAAGAAACGAGAATTAAGGTAGAGGGCACCTCAAGGAGTTATGTCATCGTGGCAACAATGGCAGATGGCAGCCAAACCTCTATCAACGAAAACGGATTGTTGTTAAGAACAAAGTAAACCATGATGAAACTAAAACACCTATTATATTTATGCGGTTTGGTAGTTATGCCTGCTTTTGCACAAAAGGCAGATTACCGCATCGTTCCGTTGCCACAAAGCATACAACTTAAGTCCGATGGCGCATATAACTTAAGTCCAAACGTGGTCATAACTTATGCCTCGGGAAATGGCAAGATGCAGCGAAATGCTCAGTTTCTTTCAGAGTATATTCTGCAGATAACAGGCATGAAGCTAAAAACCATTGCAGCAGACAAGCCAATGGCGGGTGCCATTAACCTAACCTTGCAGAAGGGTGATGTAAATGCAGAGAACTATACTTTAGCTATTGATAAGGATGGGGTAACAATCTCATCTACAGGAGAGGCGGGTGTATTCTATGGCATTCAGACACTTCGAAAGTCATTGCCAGCAGAGCAATGTGCCAAGGTAGAACTTCCTTTTGTTACCATCAAGGATGCACCTCGTTTTGAATACCGAGGTACACACTTCGATACCTCGCGTCACTACTTTCCTGTTGATTTCTTAAAGACATACATCGATATTCTGGCATTGCACAATGTGAATCGTTTTCATTGGCATATTACCGATGATCAAGGCTGGAGATTGGAAATCAAGCGTTATCCAGAACTTACACGCAAGGGCGCTTGGCGTAAGGAAACCGTTATCGGAACAAATACGGGTGTGTATGATGGAACACCATACGGAGGGTATTATACTCAGGCAGAATGCCGTGAAATTGTAGAATATGCGGCACATCGATACATTACCGTAGTTCCAGAAATTGATATGCCAGGCCATATGCAGGGTGCCTTGGCTGCTTTTCCTGAATTGGGTTGTACAGGTGGCCCCTATGAAACATGGACAATATGGGGAGTGAGCGATGACGTGCTTTGCGCAGGTAATCCAAAAACCCTTGAGTTCATCCGTAACGTATTGGAAGAAGTGATAGATATCTTCCCTTCTGCGTTGATTCATGTAGGTGGTGATGAATGTCCTAAAACCCGTTGGAAAGAGTGTCCTCTCTGTCAGGCAAAGATCAAGGAATTAGGACTTGTTGCTGATAAAAAGCTTGGGAGTGCCGAGAATCAGTTGCAGAGCTACATCATTCGTGAGGCCGAGAAATTCGTGAACAGCAAGGGACGCCAGATTATTGGCTGGGATGAGATTCTTGAAGGTGGCATTGCTCCTAATGCTGCTATCATGTCTTGGCGTGGCAATGAGGGTGGAGTAGAGGCCGCCCGTTTGCATCATGATGTTGTGATGACACCTATCGATTGGTGCTACCTGAACTTCGGTCAGGCAAAAGATTCAAAGACAGAACCTGTTAGTTTCAATGCCTATCTGCCAATAGAACAGGTTTATACATTTGAACCTGTTCCTGCCGAACTTTCTGCCGATGAAGCAAAGCACATAAAGGGAGCACAAGCGAACCTATGGACAGAGTATATTTACGATGGAAAACAGGCAGAGCATATGTTGCTGCCTCGTTTGGCCGCAATATGCGAAACTCAATGGATGTCTGCTTCAAGTAAGGATTATGCTGATTTCCAGAACCGCTTGCAGCATCTGTTTGCACTATATACTCAGTTGAATTACGATTTCTATAATCCTGCATATTAAAAAAATCGTCGTTTTTTGCTATAGTAAATTCTAGAAGAAATGCGCCTTACTTGCACGAATCATTCCTAGAATTAGAATGATAGCTCCGGCAATGGCCATCCAGGTAATATGCTCGTTGAGGATAATTACTGCTACTACCATGGTAAAAAGGCTTTGCAGATACAGGTAATTGGTTGATCTTACAGCACCTAATTTACTCATGGCCCAGTTCCAGATGGCATAGCATAGCATGGATGCTACCAACCCTAGGTAAACAAGATTGCCCCATACCACAGGCTTTGAAAGTATTTCAAGGCTGGTGTTCAGCGGGTGAACCATTATGTAATAAGGTATTATAGATAGTATACCGTAGAAGAAAACCTTTCGCGTGATGAACCATGTATCGTAATGCCCCATCACACGCTTCATCAGCAAGGAATAGAATCCCCACGATAGTGCTGCACCTAATGCCAGCGCATCTCCTCTTGGGTTAAGATGCAGCACCAACTGTCCATTCAGCACCACCATTGCCATACCTAGGAAAGCTACGATAGAACCTACCAGCTGCCACATGCTCAGTCGCTCATTCTTGTAGAACAAAGAGATGAGCAATGCTGTAATCAATGGGGTAGAACTTACCAAGATGGAAACATTCGATGCCATGGAGTATTTCAAGGCCATGTTTTCGGTAAGAAAATAGACAGAACCACCCATGACACCCATAAACATTAAAGTAATCTCATCGGCAATGCTTTTTGAGAAAAATCTTTTGTGTGAAGGTATCCATATGCAGATGTAAGCCAATATAAAGCGATAGAAAAAAATGTCGGCAGGCATGAGTCCTTCGTTGAGCAAGACCTTGGATGAGACGAAAGTTTCGCCCCATACCATTACTACGAATAGTGCAGCCAAATGACCTATGAATTTTGATGCTTTCATGTTGTGTTTGTATTTGCGTGCAAAATTACGAACATATTCACGAATGGCAAAGCCATACAATAAAAAAACTCCCTGCCGTCTTCACAGACAACAGGGAGATAACCCAATTTATCAATATGTAAAACCTAATACTCTATTATTTCTTTTTACATTGCAAGGTAGGGCATATTCACGAAAACGATGTTCGAAATAGTGCTTTGTTATGTGGAAAATGGTGTTTTTTTAGAGTATTATGTATAAAATGTTAGTTTTGACTCTTCAAAAGTTTACTTGGCAGCTCTCCATAGTACTTTTTGAACACACTACTAAAGTATCTGTAATCATTAAAGCCACATGCCATTGATACTTCTGCTACACTAGTGTTGCCTTCTTCCAACTTTGCCTTTGCATGCTGCATTCTAATACTGGTAATTAGGTAGTTAGGAGTAGTATCCATTGCTTTGCGTACTTTTTCGTATAGTACAGATCGACTCATTGCCATTTCCTGACACAGGTCGTTTACGCCAAATTCACTATTAGATAGGTGCTTTTCTATGGTGCGTGTCAACTTCTGCATAAACTCATCATCCTGCTCGTCTTGTTTTGATTTGGTCTGTACCAGCATGCTTACTTGCTTTTGAGTATTGCGTTTCTTGATGCTCTCTGACCATTCCTTAAAGCGCCAATATATCAATGCGAAGAGCAGTATAATGTATAATACTATCATATACCATCGCAACCAAATTACTTGCTCAACGTAGATGGTAAGCGTTTTGCTGGCAACCAAGCCATGGCTATTGGTTCCTCGTATCTCAACCTTGTAGGTTCCTGGTGCCAGATTCACAAAATCTATTGTTCTATCATAGTCAACACTTTGCCAGCTATCCTCGTTTTCTCCAACGAACTGATAAATGAAATGATAGTCGGTTTGGTGATAAACATCATCTGTGCAAAGATGTATTCGTAAAGACCGCTGTTCGTATGGCAAGTGGATTTCTGTTATAGAATCAAGTGGTTCTGTGATTACGTTTGGATGCGATTCGGGACTTAAACTAGCATTTCCTAGTTCAAGTTTGTTGAATTGAATCTTAAATTCCCGGTTTCCTCTTTCTACCAATTTGTCTGGAACCAAGAGTAAAGCACCATCTGATCCACCCATCACAATTCTTCTGTCTGGAAGGATAGTGCTGGCATGTTGCATGAATTCGCTAAACATTAAGCCATCTTGGCGCATCAGTCCCCATTTGTATTTTTGATGGTTGCAATCAAAGGCAAACATTCCTTTGTTTGCTGTTCCTACCCAAAGCGTGTGTTTTAAAGCATCCATCACTAATGAACGGATATAGTTTGATGGTAGTCCGTTTTTTGTGGTGTAGTTCTTCAATTGCTTGGTCTTTGTGTCGTAGCATCCAAGTCCGCTACCATCAAATGCCAACCATATTTCATGCCCCTCGTAAGTGGCAATATCATGAATAAGATGTACACCTTCCCAATCTTTTTCGTCCTCACCAAACAAATGCTCAAATTTATAGGTCTTGGTATTAAGAATGTACAGGCCTTCGGCGGTACCCACAACTATCTGCTCCTCGTTTAGTCGCTTGATGCAATAAACTCTTGGAATATCAAAATGCTGATAGGTATATTTGCCATCTTTGGGCGTGATGCGTGTAAGTCTAAGGTTTGAACCACCAACCCAAACATCTCCGTTCGGGTCGCAATAAATATCGTAAACGCAGTCGTTTACGTTTTTTCCATCTAGGCTGCTAAAGAATTGGTATTGTCCTGTTGCGGGATTCAGCTTGTAAAGTCCCGAGTTGTAACCTCCACACCAAATTTGCCCATCTTTGTCTTCACCAATAGACAAGAAATTACCCTTTCCTTCCAGATAAAAACGGTTGCTGCCATCTGTTAGGTTATGGCATTGCACCATTTGGTTATAGGTGGTCCAGATATTGCCATGTGAATCCGAGGTAACATCTTGCACGTATTTGTCTGTAGGAACTTGTGCCTTTTGGTTCTGTAAACGCTTGAAAACAAGGTTCTTTCTAAATAGTGTAACGCCGCTTTTAGAAGTTACCCAGATTGCATCATTGTCTATCAATATATCACCCACAGAGGCTGCGTGTAAAGGGTAGGGAGAAGTAAAGCTGTCGTTATCGCGTATTCTTAATGGCTCTGTTCCATATGGGTTTGTCTTTAAAACGCCTTTTCCGTCGCATCCAACAGCAATAGTGTTGGCATCTTGTTTCCTGATGCAGGTAATAATGGTGTTTTCGCTTCCTGAAACCAAAACAGGAGCAGTATCTGTATTTGCCTTCTTCCACAAGCCATTGCCGCGTGTACCTATCCAGATGGTTTCTGTCTGCTCGTCATAGAATAATGCACTTACTGCTGCAGGAGAAGCGTATAGGTGATCCTTAACCTGCAAGTTGCTATCTAGGAGAAAAGTGCCGTTGTTTGTTCCTACTAGTAGAAAATCTTTCTTGTATGGCAGGATATAGGTTACCTGCTGATTCTCAAGTGCTGTATTCAGCAATTTGTTGCTGGAAGCAGAGAAACTTGCCAATCCTTTGTTGACAGAACCAATGAATATCTGCTCTTTTGAAAGGGCAAGTGAAAGTGGAATGAAATCCTTGATGGTGTTCTGGGTGTTGAAAAGCTCCTGAAACCGGTCACCTCTTTCATTATATTTATATACGCGTCCTCGGTTGTTCACTACCCAAATCTGGTTTTTCTCATCTGCCTGCATTAGATTGAAGAAACCATCTTCTGCTTTTCTGAATTCATCGTTGGTAAGGCTATATTGCCTGAAATCCTTGCCATCATAACGGTCTACACCCATACGGGTAGAAATCCAGATAAATCCGTTTGGAGATTTTAGAATGTTGTATGATGTCTGGTTGGAAAGTCCATTCTCTACGGTAAGAGTAAGAACATAATACCGGTCCTGTGCCTGTATGGCATAGGTGTAAAAAAACAGACATAAGAATAAAAATAGTTTCCTCAAAGGTGGGTTTAGGTTTTTCATATGATGCAAAGATACTGTGTTTTTTTGATTTGTGCAAATGATTATTTGGATGTATTCCAAATATATTTTATCTTTGCCAATGTCATTAACATATAAACATATCATGAAGACATTATCAAACGGAGAGATCACCATTCAGGTTTCATCAATGGGAGCAGAACTCTGTAGCATTAATTGTGCAGGAAAGGAGTATCTATGGCAGGCCGATCCTGCTTTTTGGAAACGCCATTCGCCTGTTTTGTTCCCTATTGTGGGTAGTGTGTGGAATGCAGAATTCCCTGCCGGAGGACAGACTTATGGCATGAGTCAGCACGGTTTTGCACGCGATAGCGAATTTACAATGACCTATGAATCAGATACAGAGGTTCGCTATGTGCTTAAGAGCAATGAGGAAACGATGAGCAAATATCCTTATGCGTTCCAACTTGAAATAGGTTACCGTATTAATGGGAAATCTGTAGAAGTGCTTTGGAAAGTTGTCAATACAGACAATAAAGAGATTCATTTTCAGATTGGTGCGCATCCCGCCTTCTATTTTCCTAATTATGATGCAAGTACTGCCGACAGAGGTTTCTTTGCATTTGAACCAACCTCAAGGCTGCAATATGTTGGATTGAAAGAGAAAGGTTGTGCTGATGCCGAGACGATTTATTCTGTTCCTGTAGACGCAGAGGGGTTGTTGCCTTTGAATATCCATACCTTTGATATAGATACCTTTATTGTGGAAAACTCTCAGCTAACAGCAGTTCACTTGCTAGATTTAAATAAGAAACCATATTTGTCTATGCGCTTCACGGCACCTGTTGTAGGCTTATGGTCTCCACCTACCAAAAATGCACCATTTGTATGCATAGAACCATGGTATGGCAGATGTGACAGAGTGGGGTTTGCTGGTGAGTTCAAGGATAAGGATTGGGCGCAGCACTTGCAACCTGGTGATGTGTTTGATGCAAGTTACACCATTGAAATAGCTTAAATAAAAAAGATGCGAATGAAAATTCGCATCTTTTTTTATTTTGCTTCCTTTATGATTCCCATGCCCATCTTAATGGCTTCTTCGTTTTGAGGAATCAGCTTGTGATGTCGTTTGGGAAGAGTCTTGCGCAAGGCAGTCAGTACACTTTCAATGCTTACGATAGGATGTACTTTTAATAATCCGCCCAACACAATCATGTTAAAAGTCTTGATAAGGTTCATCTCGGCAGCAGCATCCATAGCGTCAATGCGGTAAATGTTGATGTCGGTACGGGTTGGAGGTGTGTTGATGCCATAACCGTCGTAAATCAATGTACCGCCAGGCTTAATCTTGCTTTCAAACTTCTCAAGGGAAGGCTGGTTCAGGATAATTGCCGAGTCGTAGGTGCTAAGGATTGGCGATGAAATAGGAGTGTCGCTCACGATAACGGTAACATTTGCAGTACCACCACGCTGCTCAGGACCATAGGCAGGCATCCACGAAACCTCCTTGCCTTCCATTAGTGCGGCATAGGCTAGGATTTTTCCCATCGACAGCACACCTTGTCCGCCAAATCCAGAGATCAATATTTCTTTTTTCATGTTATTCGTCTTTTAGGTCGCCCAACTTGTAGAAGTTGAACATGTTTTCTTCCATCCACTGATTTGATTTCTCAGGACTGAGTTTCCAACCAGAGTTGCAGGTAGAAACAATCTCTACCAAGCTTGATCCCTTGCCTGCCAATGAGTTTTCAAATGCCTTGCGGATAGCCTTCTTTGCTTTCTTGATGGCGGCAACATTATGAACTGCCTGACGGGTAACATAACAAGTACCATCTAGTGTAGCAGCAATTTCTGTAATTTTCAAAGGCCAGCCATGCAGTTTTACCTCACGGCCATAAGGGCAGGTGGCTGTCTTTTGTCCGATAAGAGTAGTAGGTGCCATCTGTCCACCGGTCATGCCATAAATAGCATTGTTGATAAAGATAACAACAATGTTCTCGCCGCGGTTCAGCGCGTGAATAGTCTCACCGGTACCGATGCAGGCAAGGTCGCCATCACCCTGGTAGGTGAATACCAAATGGTTTGGCCAAAGGCGCTTTACTGCGGTAGCTACGGCGGGTGCACGCCCGTGTGCAGCTTCCTGCCAGTCGATATCTACATATTTGTAGGCAAATACGGCACATCCCACAGGACAAACACCGATGGTCTTTTCCTCCATACCCATTTCCTCAATAATCTCGGCAATGAGCTTGTGCACCATGCCATGGCTGCAGCCTGGGCAATAGTGCATGGGGACATCGTTCAGCAGGGCTGGCTTTTTGTAAACCAGGTTTTCGGGCTGTATGATTTCTTCTCTTGTCATTTTCTTCTGTCAATTAAAACATGAACCTGATGAAAAACTCCGCCAATTTCAGGGCAAACGAGGTGAGGATAACCCACATGAACAAAGGTGTGTATCCACAAGTAAAGTAGATAATCACCGATGCAATGGCACCTAGGATGAACAAGGCGTTCAGGTATGTTCTTACTTTAGGAGTATTCATGGTTATTTGCTTATTTAATCAGTTTTTCTTTCAGGGCATCGAGTACTTCGTCTGGGTCTGGGATGATGCCACCTAGTCTGCCAAAGTGCTCAACAGGAACACAACCCTCTACAGCAAGGCGGATATCCTCTATCATTTGTCCTGCATTGATTTCCAGGGAAAGGATGCCCTTTACCTGCTTGCTCAGCTCTTTGACAATGGCAGTTGGGAAAGGCCATAGGGTGATAGGGCGCAAAAGTCCAACCTTGATGCCTTGCTCGCGTGCAATCTCGATTACCTTCTTGGCGATACGTGCAGCAGAACCAAAGGCCACAATCAGGTAGTCTGCATCTTCGCACATGTATTTTTCGTAGCGCACCTCGTTCTTTTCAATCTCGGCATATTTTGCCTGCAGGCGAAGGTTGATGATTTCCATCTCCTCAGACTGCAACTCCAAGGATGAAATGAAGTTTGGCTTGCGCTTGTTTCTTCTTCCGGTGGTAGCCCATGGACATTCTGCCTCTACTTCTTCGTCGGTTCGGCGAGGCTTGAAAGGTGGCAGCACTACCTTTTCCATCATCTGCCCAATGGCGCCGTCGGCCATGATCATGGCAGGATTACGGTATTTGAATGCTAGGGTATAGGCCAGGTCAACAAAGTCGGCCATTTCCTGTACGCTGGCAGGTGCCAATACGATAAGGTGATAGTCGCCATGACCTCCGCCCTTTGTAGCCTGGAAATAATCTGCCTGACTAGGCTGAATGGTTCCAAGTCCTGGTCCTCCACGCATTACATTTACAATTAGTGCTGGCAACTCGCATGCTGCGATATAAGAGATGCCTTCTTGCATCAGGCTTACGCCAGGACTGGAAGAAGATGTGAATACGCGCTTTCCGCTTGCTGCACCTCCATATACCATATTGATTGCTGCCAATTCACTTTCGGCCTGAACCACAACCATGCCGGTTGTTTCCCATGGCTTCTGCTCGGCAAGGGTTTCCAGAACCTCGCTTTGTGGGGTGATAGGGTAGCCAAAGTAACCGTCGCATCCACAACGGATGGCTGCGTGCGCAATAGCCTCGTTACCCTTCATTAAGGTGATTTCCTGTTCTGCCATAGTACTTATTCTGCTTTTTTGCGGTAAACCGTGATACACCCATCTGGGCACACCGTAGCACACGATGCACATCCGTTACAGGTGTCTTCTTTTACCTCCTGAGCATATGGATAACCTTTCTGGTTAACGCTCTTGGCGGTAAGGGCTAAAACATCTAGCGGACAAGCAACCACGCATAGGTTACAGCCTTTGCATCGTTCCGTATCAACTACTGTTGCTCCTTTGAATTTTGCCATAGTTTCACTATACCGTTTAAGGATTATACATTTCTTTGTTGTAGTAGTTCAGGATGTTCATTGCCAGGGCGTGTGCTTGTTTTGCAGGACTTTCGGGGTTTATCTCCATTGCCTCCAGATAACAATTGATGGCCATTTGCCAATTGCTTTTCTTGCGGTAGGCGTTTCCCATCAGATAGTATGCCTTGTCTTTTTCTATTGAACTGCTATTGATGAACTCTTGTGCAAGGGCAATTGCCTCGTCGGTGTTGCCGATGTTCAATAATTCTTCAATTTTGTTCAATCTGTCCATTCTAAACTGCTTGATTATTCATGTGTGCAAAGATAATGTTTTCTTCAGGCGGTGTGTTTTGTTGCCTATAATATAAACATTTATTATAATAATTAT